>NZ_JAAGRY010000059.1 GCF_015707995.1 Microbacterium paulum | reverse complement strand
ACCTCCGCGCCCGGCGCCGCGACGACCCCGCCGGTCGCGGAGAGCGCCATCGCCTGCCCGGGCGGCACCGCGTCGATCGCGGGGCAGGGCGGCGCGTTCGTCGTCTCGGGCGACTGCGCGCATGTCGTGGTGCAGGGCTCGGCGCAGACCGTGCGGATCGACGGCGGCGCGCCGGGCGACCTCATCGTGCGCGGCGAGGGCAACGTCATCGTCGCGGGCGAGCTCACGGCCGCGACGATCGAGGGCCAGACCAACCGGATCGCTGCTCCGCGGCTCGGGAGCGTCACGGTGCGCGGCGACCACAACGACATCGACGTCGCCGGCGAGGTCGGGTCGCTCCTCATCACCGGTAACAGCAACACGATCGCCGCGGCGACCCTCGGTAGCGTCACCGTCGCCGGCGACGACAACACCTACCCGGGGTCCTGACCGCGCTCGGCGCGCGGCCGCGCGGGGCGATGCGTCAGCAACACGGCAGCAGCACCGCCCGCGGAACCTCACCGAGCAGCAGCATCGGGTTGATGTACGCGCCGTTCCTCCGCACCCCGAAGTGCACGGCGCCGGGCGGGGTGTGGCCACCGGCATCCGTCACACCGACGACGTCTCCGGCGGCCACGGCGTCGCCGATCGTGACGGTCGCGCTCACCGGCTCGAGCGTCGTCACGAGTCCGTCGCCGTGGTCGATCGTCACGAGTGGCCGCCCCGCCACCCGCCCCACGAACGCGATCGTGCCCGCCGCGGGCGTGTGAACCTCCGCCCCCGGTGCCGCCGCGAGGTCGATGCCGCGATGCCCGGGTCCGTATTCGTGCGCGGGTGCGACGAACGGCGCGACGATGCGCGGCGGCGCCACGGGCCACTGCCACCCGGCCAGCGCGGGGTCCGAGGCGTCGCTCGGCAGGCCGAGCGCCCCGGCGAACGCCGCGCCCGCGCCCACCCACATGGTCACCGCTCCCGCGCCCCCGCGAACCGGAACGGATGCCGAGGCATCCGACGGCGCGGCGGATGCCAGTATCGCGGCGACGATCGCCGCGGGCAGCAGCACCCGGGCCCGGGCGTGACCTCTTCGCATCCGCATCCGTCCACTCTCGCCGCGCTGACGGATGCAGGGGAGTCGCCTGCGCGGATCTGTGGACGGATCGCCGAATCCGTCCGCGGGGGAGGAGGCGCCGCGCTGGGCCTCCCGCGCTGGGCCACCCGCGCCGAGCCGCGCCGAGCCCGCCCGAGCCGCGCGGCGCGATCCCCGACTGATACACTGGGAGTCGCACCCCGCATGTCGGGGTGACTACGCGTGCCCAGAGCGCGAGCCGGATCGAGGTCCGGCCGCGTGGCATCCGCACCCTGAGGTCTCACCGCTCCGGCGGCGAGCGGGTGTGCGCCGGGCGCCAGGAGCATCGGCCGATCGGTCGAGCGAGAAACCCAGAACAAAGGAGAACGGCCATGGCCGTCGTCACCATTCGCCAGCTGCTCGACAGCGGCGTGCACTTCGGACACCAGACCCGCCGGTGGAACCCGAAAGTCAAGCGCTTCATCCTGACCGAGCGCAGCGGCATCCACATCATCGACCTGCAGCAGTCGCTCGGTTACATCGACAAGGCGTACGAGTACGTCAAGGAGACGGTCGCCCACGGCGGCACCGTGCTCTTCGTCGGCACCAAGAAGCAGGCGCAGGAAGTCATCGCCGAGCAGGCGACGCGCGTGGGCCAGCCCTACGTCAACCAGCGCTGGCTCGGTGGCCTGCTGACCAACTTCCAGACGGTCTCCAAGCGCCTCGCGCGCATGAAGGAGCTCGAGGAGCTCGACTTCGAGAACCCCGCCGACTCGGGCTTCACGAAGAAGGAGCTGCTGCTGAAGAAGCGCGAGCTCGACAAGCTGCACAAGTCGCTCGGCGGTATCCGCAACCTGCAGAAGACGCCGTCGGCCATCTGGGTCGTCGACGCCAAGCGCGAGCACCTCGCCATCGACGAGGCCAAGAAGCTCGGCATCCCCGTGATCGGCATCCTCGACACGAACGCCGACCCCGACGAGTTCCAGTTCCCGATCCCGGGCAACGACGACGCGATCCGCTCGGTGGGCCTGCTCACCCGCATCATCGCCGACGCCGCCGCCGAGGGCCTCATCCAGCGCCACAACCCGACCGACGAGGCCGCCGAAGCCGAGCCGCTCGCCGACTGGGAGCGCGAGCTGCTCGAGCAGGGCTCGGCCGACCAGTCGTCGGCGAACACCGCCGAGGTCGCTGACGTGACCGAGGCCGCGGCCGAAGAGGCCGAGGTCGTCGAGAACGTCGCCGAGGTCGAGACCATCGCGACCGAGTCGGCCGCCGACGAGGCCGGCGCCGCGGCCAAGGCCGCGGGCGACGCCGCGGCCGTCGCCGCCGAGTAAGGCTCACACACCACTCTCGGTGCGGGATCGTCGCGACGCGCGTCGATCCCGCACCGGCATCCACTCACCACGATCAAGGAGCCACCACCCATGGCAAACTTCACCATCGCCGACATCAAGACGCTGCGCGAGCAGCTGGGCACGGGCATGGTCGACACCAAGAAGGCGCTCGAGGAGGCCGACGGCGACCTCGAGAAGGCCGTTGAGATCCTGCGCCTGAAGGGCGCGAAGGGCAACGCCAAGCGCGCCGACCGGTCGACCAGCGAAGGCCTCGTGACCGCGGTCGCCCACGGCGACAAGGTCACCATCATCGAGCTGAACACCGAGACCGACTTCGTCGCGAAGAACGAGCGCTTCATCGCGCTCGCCGACAAGGTGCTCGAGGCGGCCGCCGCCGTCGACGCCGACTCGGTCGAGGCGGCCCTCGCCGCCCCCGCCGGCGACCAGACCGTCGCGGAGCTGATCTCCGACGAGGCCGCCATCATCGGCGAGAAGGTCGAACTGCGTCGCGTGCGCACGCTCTCGGGCGACAAGTTCGAGATCTACCTGCACAAGACCAGCAAGGACCTGCCCCCGCAGGTCGGCGTGGTGCTCGTCTACACGGGCGACGACGCCGAGACCGCGCGCTCGATCGCGCAGCACATCTCGTTCGCCAACCCCACCTACCTCTCGCGTGACGACGTTCCCGCCGACGAGGTCGAGAAGGAGCGCGAGATCGTCACCGAGATCTCCCGCAACGAGGGCAAGCCCGAGGCTGCCCTGCCGAAGATCGTCGAGGGCCGCGTGAACGCGTTCTTCAAGCAGGTCGCCCTGCTCGACCAGGACTACGCGAAGGACAACAAGCTGTCCGTCGCGAAGGTCGCTGACGACGCCGGGATCACGATCACCGACTTCGCCCGCTTCAAGGTCGGCGCGTAAGTCGCCTCTGGGGGTCCGCATTCGCGAGGATGCGGACCCCTTTCCCATGCCTGCCGCCGTCACGTGTCGGCGCGGCCCGGGCTGCGATACTCTGCCACACGACGAGAGGAACCCCGTGATCGATGAGAACACCGGACGCCGCCGCGTCCTGCTGAAGCTGTCCGGCGAAGCGTTCGGCGGGGGGCAGCTCGGCGTCAACCCCGATGTGGTCGGCCAGATCGCGCGCGAGATCGCCGCAGCCGTCGACCGGGTCGAGGTCGCGATCGTCGTCGGTGGAGGCAACTTCTTCCGCGGCGCGGAGCTCAGCCAGCGCGGCATGGACCGCGGCCGCGCCGACTACATGGGCATGCTCGGCACCGTCATGAACGCGCTGGCCCTGCAAGACTTCCTCGAGCAGGCCGGCGCCGCGACCCGCGTGCAGTCGGCCATCTCGATGACGCAGGTCGCCGAGCCCTACATCCCGCGCCGCGCGGAGCGTCACCTGGAGAAGGGGCGCGTTGTGATCTTCGGCGCCGGTGCGGGCCTGCCGTACTTCTCCACCGACACCGTCGCCGCCCAGCGTGCGCTCGAAATCGGTGCCGATGAGGTGCTCGTCGCCAAGAACGGTGTCGACGGCGTGTACACGGCAGATCCGAACAAGGATGCTTCGGCCACCAAGATCGACGAGATCACCTACCAGGATGCCCTGCAGCGCGGGCTCAAGGTCGTCGACTCGACGGCGTTCAGCCTCTGCATGGACAACGGGATCGACATGCGCGTGTTCGGGATGGAGCCGGCCGGCAACGTCACGCGCGCGCTTCTCGGTGAGCGGATCGGCACGCTCGTCACCGTCTGAGCGGCGACACCGGCCCGCACTAGACTTGCCCTTACTGCAACAACGAATGGAGTGACCGTGATCGCCGACATCCTGGCCGACACGTCCGGGCGCATGGACCGCGCCGTCGAGGCCGCGAAGGAAGACTTCGCGACCGTCCGCACGGGACGCGCCAACCCCCAGCTGTTCCAGAAGGTGATGGTCGACTACTACGGGTCGCCCACCCCGCTGTCCCAGCTCGCGTCACTGAACGCCCCCGAGGCGCGCACGCTCGTCGTGACTCCCTACGACAAGTCGGCGCTGAAGGCGATCGAGCAGGCCATCCGCGACATCCCGAACCTCGGGGTCAACCCCACCAACGACGGCAACCTGGTGCGCGTCACCATGCCCGAGCTCACCGCCGAGCGTCGCAAGGAGTACGTCAAGCTCGTGCGCACGAAGGGTGAAGACGCCAAGGTGCACGTGCGTGGCATCCGCCGCAAAGCCAAAGACGAGCTCGACGGGCTGAAGAGCGATGTCGGCGAAGACGACCTCGTGCGGGCCGAGAAGGAACTCGACCAGATCACCCGCGCGCACGTCGACGAGATCGATGCGGCACTGGGGCGCAAAGAGGCTGAACTCCTCGAGGTGTGAGGCGATGACCGACCCCTCCGGCGAACCCGCCGCGGGCGAGGACGCACCCCCGAACCGGGGGGCGGCCCGCCGACAGCCCGAGAGCTCCTCGGCGTTCCATGAGCACGTGCGCGCCGCGCGCAGCGAGTTCGAGCAGCAGATCGACCGCGCACGCGCCGATTTCGAGCAGGTGCAGGACCGCATCAACGAGCGCACGGGCCGCAATCTGCTGATGGCGACGCTCATCGGCCTCGCCGTGGGCGCCGTGGTGCTGGCGTCGCTGCTGTTCGTGAAGTGGTTGTTCCTCGTCTTCGCGATTCCGGTGTGCCTGCTGGGCGTGTTCGAGTTCGCCCGGGCGCTGCAGACCGCGGGCCGGCGCATCGATGTCGTGCCCCAGCTTGTCGCGGGCGCGATCATCATGCTTTCGGGCTACTTCTTCGGGCACTGGACGCACTGGGTCATCACCTTCGCGTGCGTCGCCGCCGTCATCGTCTGGCGGATGCTCGCGCAGATGGCCGCCAGTGACGGTCGGCGGTACGGCGACGTGCTCACCGACGTGCTGGTCACCGGCTTCGTGCCCCTCTACGTGCCCTTCCTCGCCTCGCTCGCCCTCGTGCTGCTCCGTCAGGATCAGGGCGAGCTGTGGGTGCTCGGCATGCTCGTCGTAGTCGTCGCGGCCGACACGGGCGCGTACGCGAGCGGTCTCGCGTTCGGCTCGCACCCGATGGCCCCGCGCATCAGCCCCAAGAAGACCTGGGAGGGCTTCGCCGGGGGAGCGGTGGCCACCACGATCACCGCCGTGCTCTACGCGCTGTTCGCCCTGCACACGCCGTGGTGGGTGGGGGTCATCTTCGGCGTCGTCATCCTCGGCTGCGCCACGGTCGGCGATCTCGGCGAGTCGATGATCAAACGCGACCTGGGCATCAAAGACATGAGCTCGTGGCTTCCCGGTCACGGCGGTGTGCTCGACCGACTCGATTCGATCCTCCCGTCGGCCGGCGCCGCGCTGGCGATGTATTTCCTGTTCTATCCGTTGGTGGGTGCATGACCGTTCAGACCGCGACCGAAACCGCTCCGTTCCCGCACACGTCGGGGCGGCAGAAGGGGTACCGCCCCGAAGACGTCGACGCGTTCCTCACGCGGGCGCGCGCGGCGTTCGAGGCATCCGATGTCACCGATGTCGACGCGAACACGGTGCGCACCGTCGCCTTCCCACTCGTGCGGCGCGGCTACCAGATCGCCGCGGTCGATGCCGCGCTCGGCCGGATCGAAGACGCCTTCGCGGCGCGCGAGCGCGAGCACGCGCTCGGCCGCGCGGGCGCCCGCGCGTGGGTGGGCCAGTCACGCAAGCTCGCGCAGGAGGTGCTCGACCGGCTCACGCGCCCGAAGCGGCACCGCTTCCGCCGGGTGGGGCTGCTGCGCTACGGCTACCGCATCGACGAGGTCGATCTCGTCACCGACAAGATCGCGCGTTTCCTCGAAGACGGTGAGCCGGTCACGGTCGACCAGGTGCGGTCGGTCGCGTTCCGCATGCAGCGCCGCGGGTACAGCGAAGCGCAGGTCGACGCGGTGCTCGACGCCGTGGTCGAGGTCATGCTCGCCGTCGTGTGAGACCTCTCATGAGCGCGCGATGGCACCGCCCGGCGGCGGCCGATAGACTCGACCCACTGTGACTTCCGACGCCGAGCTGACACCCGCGGCCGACCCGAAGACCTCGTCGCCCGCCGCGCGTACAGACACCCTGCGCAGGGACACCCTGCGCAGAGACGTCGCGCGCGCCGATGCCTCGCGAACGAGTGCACCACCGGCACGCACCACACGCCCCGCGGCGCCGGCGCAGCGCTGGTCGCGCCGCCGCGGCGTGATGAGCGCGTTCGCCCTCTTCGCGGTGGCCGCGTTCGGGGTCGCGTACATCGGTCCGCTGAGTGCGTCGACCACCCACGCCGAAGCGGCTGAGCTCGACCCGCTGTCGCTCTACGCCGGCACGATCGCCGACGCGCAGTCGTATCTGTCCCGCAGCGACGACACCGTGTCGCTCGGTCGCGACGGCATGGTCTACACCGTGTACGTCGCCCCGAAGCCCACTCCCACGCCGACCCCGACGGCCGCCGTCGACTCGTCGACCGCCTCGTCGGCGGCGTGGACGCCTCCGTTCGTCTCTCCCGACCCGGGCACGGCGCAGGCTGTCGCCTACTCGATGGTGCAGGCGCGCGGGTGGGGCGACGACGAGTTCGCGTGCCTCGTGGCGCTGTGGAGCAAAGAGTCGGGGTGGCGCGTGAACGCGTACAACGCGGGCAGCGGTGCCTACGGCATCCCGCAGGCGCTCCCCGGCAGCAAGATGGCCTCGGCCGGCGCCGACTGGGAAACGAACCCGGCTACGCAGATCGCGTGGGGCCTCGGCTACATCACGGGCCGCTACAGCACGCCGTGCGGCGCGTGGGCGCACTCGCAGTCGAGCGGTTGGTATTGAGCGGATGCCCCGCGCGAACCGTCGTCGCCGCGAACCCGAAGACGACTCGCTCGATCGCCTGCTCGCCGGCTGGAAGCGCACCGAGACGCGCCGCGGCGTGACCTGGACGGTGCAGCCGGTGAGTGCGGCAGCCGCCCAGAAGACGTACACGTGCCCGGGCTGCGGGCGCGAGGTCGCTCCCGGCGTCGCACACGTCGTCGTCTGGCGTGCCGACGGCGTGCTCGGCGACGCCGCAGACCTCGCGGCACGTCGGCACTGGCACGCGACCTGCTGGAGGATCGGCTGATGGAAATCCGTGGACCAGTGCTGCTGCCGGCGCGGCGCGAAGAGATCGAACTGCGCACCCTCGACGACCTCACCCTCGTGGGGGAGCTGGCTCTGCCCGAGCAGCGCGAACCCGTCGCGACGCTCGTGACCCTGCATCCGCTGCCGACCGCCGGCGGGTTCATGGACTCGCACATCCTGCGCAAAGCCGCGGCCCGCCTGCCCGCACTCGCCGACCTCGCCGTGCTCCGCTTCAACACACGCGGCACCGCGTCTCCCCGCGGCACGAGCGAGGGCGCGTTCGACGGCGGCCAGGCCGAGGCGTTCGACGTCGCCGCCGCGATGGACCTGGTGCGGGAGCGCGCCCTGCCGCGCCCGTGGCTGGTCGGCTGGTCGTTCGGCACCGAGCTGGCGCTCAAGTACGGTCGCGACCACGACGTCGAGGGCGTCATCCTGCTCTCGCCGCCGCTGCACCGGGCGACCCCCGACGAGGTGGCCGCGTGGGCGGGTGACGACCGCCGCATGGTCGTCGTCGTGCCCGAGTTCGACGACTACCTGCGCCCCGACGAGGCGCGCGAGCGTTTCGCCGCGGTGCCGGATGCCACGGTCATCGCCGTCGAGGGCGGTAAGCACCTGTGGGTGGGGGAGAGCCAGACCCGCCGCGTGCTCACCGAGATCGTGGCGGCCGTCAATCCCGACGCCCTGCCGCTGCCGACCGAGTGGGATGACCAGGCCGAGTGGGACGACCAGGAGTAGGGCGGCGCGTCACCGCTCGTTCTGACGCGGCACGATCACCTGGCGGTAGATGATCAGAATGCTCGCCGCGACGGGGATCGCGACGAGGGCGCCGAGCAGGCCCAGCAGCGATCCGCCGGCGAGGGCGGCGATCACGACGACGGCGCCGGGCACCGACACGGCGCGGTTCATGATGCGCGGCGAGAGGATGTAGGCCTCGACCTGCATGTAGATCGCGTAATAGATGAGGGCCACGAGAGCGGTCAGCGGCGACCCGAGCCCCGGGATGAGGCAGGTGAGCACGATGATCGTCGAGCCGGTGAGCGTACCCACGAGCGGGATGAGCGAGAAGAAGAACGCGATGACCGCGAGGACCGCGGGGAAGGGCGCGCCGATGATCGTCAGGAAGATCGCGCTCAACACGCCGTTGATGACGCCGAGGGTGACCTGCCCCATGACGTAGTAACCGACAGAAGCGGTGATCTGGTCGGCGAGGTCGACGAACCGGGCGCGCTTGGAGGCGGGCACGAGCTGGGCGACGGCGAGCTTGAGGCTCGGGGTCGATGCCGTGAAGTAGATCGTCAGGATGAGCACGATGAGCGCGCCGGTGAACCCGGCGATGATGCCGGCGCCGATGCCGAGGATCGTGTTGCCGGCGGCCGAGCCGATCTGCCCGAAGTCGAGCGTGTTGTACCAGTCGGAGATGTAGCCGAACACCTTGTCGACGTCGAGTGCGGGGAAGGTGGCGTGCAACCACGCGCTGAACTCGTCGACCGGGTTCCAATCGCCCGACACGATGCGCTCCACGAGGCCTTGGATCTGCGTGACCAGCTGGGAGATCTGACCGACGAGCACCGGGATGACGATGAGGATGATGCCGGCGAACACCGCGAGCACGACGGCGAAGGTGAGGAGCAGCGCCGCCCAGCGGGGCAGACCCTTGCGCTCGAGCCACGACACGGCGGGGTCGAGGCCGAGGGCGAGGAAGAGCGCCGTGCCGACGTAGAGCAGGATCGTCGAGAGCGACTGCACGCTCGTGATGATCAAGATTCCGACGCCGACGCCGAGGGTCGCGATCAGCGCGGTGCGGAACGGGTGGTGAAGCTTCACGCGTACTCCTCGGAGATGGCCGGTTCGATGCTCAGACTACGCACACTAGCGACGGCGACCGGATGCGACGCGGGGGTTGACAGCTCTCGGTCGATGCACAGGACATCTTCGCTAGTCTGGAACGTCGAGTGTGTGCTCCCGGACCCCGCCGCGGAGTGCGCGGGGAGGTGTGATTCGTGCGTTTCGTGTGGGCTGTGGCCGCTTTCGTGCTGGCTGCTCTCATGATCGGTGCCGGCATCGCGCAGCGCACGATCTTCGAGGGACCGAAAACCGAGAGCCAGGCGATCGAGGTCGCGGGCGACGCCCCCTACGTGCTGATCGACGGCTCGGTGCTCACGAGCCACGACGGCTCGCAGAACCTGCGCGTGCAGGAGGACGGCACGATCTTCGCCGCCTACGGCCGCACCGCCGACATCAAGGCGTGGCTCGCCCGCGCCGATTACACCGAGATCGGCTTCGACGCCGGAGAGATCACCTCGGCATCCGTCGCCGCCTCGGAGCCGGCGGCCGCCGGTGCCGCAGCTCTCACGCCCGCCGGCTCGGACCTGTGGCTCGACGAGTTCGAGCAGAAGGACGTGCTCATCACGCCGCTGCAGTTGCCGGCCGATATGAGCCTTCTCGTCGCGACCGACGGCACCCAGCCCGCTCCGCACTCGCTGACCGTGACCTGGCCCGTGCGCAGTTCGACCCCGTGGGCGGGGCCGCTCATCGTGGGTGGCTCGATCCTGCTGGTCGTCGGCCTTGTTCTGTATGTGCTCGGCGTGCGCCACGCGCGCCGCTCGCGCGGGCCGCGCCGCAAGGGAGTGCCCCTGCCGGTCACCGAGCCCATCGACCTCGCCGTCGAGGGCGCCGACAAGGGCGTCATCGCCGCGACCCCGTCGCGTCGCCGTCTCACGCGCGGCACGCAGGCCTTCACGGCCCTCCCGCTCCTCGCCGTGAGCGCCGTGCTGGTCACCGGCTGCACCGCGGATGCCTGGCCGCAGCCCGCCGCGAGCCCGACACCCTCGTCGAGTCAGAGCGTCGTCGTGCCCGACGATCAGGGCAGCCCCGTCGTCACGCAGGCGCAGGCCGAGCGCATCGTCGACCGCATCTCGAAGACGGTGGCGACCGCCGACGAGGCGCGCGACGCGATCGCCGCCGCCACACGCCTGGGCGGCACGGCGCTCGCGGTGCGCGAGACCAACTACACCCTGCGCGGTGCGATCCCCACCCAGACGGCACTCGCGCCGATCCCTGACGGCAGCCTGCAGGTGATCCTGCCCGAGGCCAACGACGAGTGGCCGCGCACGTTCTTCGCCGTCGCCCCGGGCGGCGAGGGCGCCGACGAGTCCGATCTGATCCTCAGCGTCTCGCAGCAAGACCCGTGGGCGCCCTACAAGCTCACCTCGATCGCGACCCTCACCTCCGACACGAAGCTGAACCTCGCGCCCACCTACGTCGGGGCGATCCCGATCCCGGCCGACTCGCCGTTCCTCGCGATCGCGCCCGACGACCTCGCCGCCGCCTACGCCGATGTGCTGACCAAGGGGACGGGGAGCGCCTACGCGGCCTCATTCGACGTGGCCGACGACGCGTTCCAGAAGCAGCTCGACGCGAACCGCACGCAGCGGCTCAACGACTTCAACCAGACCGGCGCGCAGACCGGCTCGCTGACCTTCTCGGCCTCGGCCGGCACCCAGCCGCCGGTGGCGCTCGCGACGCTCGACTCGGGCGCCATCGTCGCGGTCACCGTCGACGACCTCGACACCGTCGTGCCGACGAACGCCGACGCCGTGATCAAGGTCGACAACAACCCCATCGTGCAGACGCTCGCCGGGGTCGCGCAGTCCTCGACCGGATTCACGACGACCTACGCGAACCAGCTGTTCTTCTTCGTCCCCTCCCAGAGCTCGAAGGAGCGCATCAGCCTCCTCGGGTATTCGTCGAACGTCCTCCAATCGAAAGTGGTCGGCTGATGAGCGATCCCCGTCCGGGTGCCGTGCTGCGCGGCGCCGTCGACCTGTCGTCACTCCGTTCCCGCGCGGCCGCGCCCGCGCCCGAAGCCGGCGGCGGAGCGGCTGCGGGCGCCCCGGCCGGCGGCCCCTCGCTCGTGTTCGACGTGACCGACGCCACCTTCGGGCAGGTGCTCGAGCTGTCGCGCACCGTGCCGGTGGTCGTCGATCTGTGGGCCGAGTGGTGCGGCCCGTGCGCGCAGCTGAGCCCGATCCTCGAGAAGGTCGTCACCGAACTCGGCGGGCGCCTCGTGCTCGCGAAGGTCGACGTCGACGCCAACCCGCAGCTCGCGCAGGGGTTCCGCGCGCAGTCGATCCCGATGGTCGTCGCCCTCGTGGCCGGTCAACCGGTGCCGCTGTTCACGGGCGCCGTGCCCGAGCAGCAGGTGCGCGAGGTGTTCGGGCAGCTGCTGCAGCTGGCCGCCCAGCAGGGCGTCACCGGGGTCGTGCCGGGAGCAGGGGCGGATGCCCAGGCATCCGATCCGGCAGAGCCCGCCGAACCGGCGCTGCCGCCGCTTCACCAAGAGGCGTTCGACGCGATCGAAGCCGGCGACTATGCCCGCGCCGTGACGGCGTACGAGGCGGCCCTCGCCGAAGACCCGCGGGACGAGCAGGCGCGTGCTGGGCTCGGTCAGGTGCGCCTGCTCGACCGCGTGCAGCACCTCGACCTCGCCGAGACCCGGGCGCGCGCCGCGGAGCACCCGCACGACGTCGAGGCCCAGTTCGCCGCCGCCGATCTCGACCTGGCCGGTGGGCACGTCGATGACGCGTTCGGGCGCCTGCTCGACCTGTTCGGGGCGCTCCCGGCCGATGACCGCGCGCCCGTGCGCGAGCGTCTGCTCGAGCTGTTCGGCCTCGTCGGCGACGCCGACGCGCGCGTCATCCGCGCGCGCGGGCGCCTCGCCTCGCTGCTGTTCTGACGTAAGTTAGCACCGAACCGCCGCCGCCGTCATCGACAGCGGCGTCCGCGCTCTCAGGAGCTGTGCCCGAGCCAGAGCACGCCGAGGGGCGGCAGCACGAGCGTCGCGCGGCCGTTGTCGTCGGCGTGCACGACGCCGAGGTTGCCCACACCTGACCCGCCGTACTGCCGCGCATCGGAGTTGAGCAGCTCGGTCCACTCGCCGGCGGCCGGCAGGTCGAGGGTGTAGTTGTCGATCGGCGTGCCGGAGAAGTTGCAGACGATCGCGACGGTGTTGCCGTGGTGGTCGACGCGCGAGAACGCGATGACGTTCGGGTTCCAGCTCGGCTCACCGAGGCGGCGGAACGCGCTCCCGTCGCTGTCGCGCGACCACAGCGGCGCGTGCTCGCGGTAGACGCGGTTCATGGCGCCGACGAACTCGAGCAGCTGGCGGTGCGGCGGCTGGTCGAGCATCCACCAATCCAGGCCCCGGCTCTCGGACCACTCCGAGAGCTGACCGAAGTCTTGCCCCATGAACAGCAGCTGCTTGCCCGGGTGCCCCCACATGTAGGCGAGGAAGGCGCGCACGTTCGCGAGCTTCTGCCAGTGATCGCCCGGCATGCGGGTGAAGAGGGTTCCCTTGCCGTGCACGACCTCGTCGTGGCTGATCGGCAGCACGAACCGCTCGCTGAACGCGTAGACGAACGAGAACGACAGCTCGCCCTCGTGGTGGGAGCGGTACATCGGGTCGCGCTGGAAGTAGACGAGCGAGTCGTTCATCCAGCCCATGTTCCACTTGAAGCCGAACCCGAGGCCGCCCTCACTGGTCGGCGCGGTGACGCCGGGGTAGCTGGTCGACTCTTCGGCGATCATCGCGATGCCGGGGTAGCGCTTGTAGGCGGTGCCGTTGACCTCTTGCAGGAACCGGATGGCCTCGAGGTTCTCGCGGCCGCCGTAGATGTTCGGCTCCCATTCGCCCTCTTCGCGCGAGTAGTCGAGGTAGAGCATGGATGCCACGGCGTCGACCCGCAGACCGTCGACGTGGAACTCCTCGAACCAGTACAGCGCGTTCGCGACGAGGAAGTTCCGCACCTCGTTGCGGCCGTAGTCGAAGATCAGCGTGCCCCAGTCCTTGTGCTCGCCGCGTCGCGGATCGGGGTGCTCGTAGAGCGCCTCGCCGTCGAACCGGGCGAGTGCGAAGGCATCCTTCGGGAAGTGCCCCGGAACCCAGTCCATGATCACGCCGAAGCCGGCCTGGTGCAGGCGGTCGATCAGGTAGCGCAGGTCGTCGGGGGTGCCGAACCGGCTCGTGGGTGCGTAGTACCCCGACACCTGGTAGCCCCACGAACCGCCGAACGGGTGCTCGGCGAGCGGCAGGAACTCGACGTGCGTGTAGCCCACCTCGGTGAGATAGTCGATGAGCGGGTCGGCGGCGTCGCGGTAGCCGAGCCCGGGCCGCCACGACCCGAGGTGCAGCTCGTAGGTCGACATCGGCTGATCGGTGGGCGAGCGGCGGGCCCGCGCGGCGAGCCAGTCGTCGTCGCCCCACGTGTACGACGATTCGTAGACGACGGATGCCGTGGCCGGCGGCACCTCGGCCCACGAGGCCATCGGGTCTGCCTTCAGGATCCAGCCGCTGTGCGGGGTGAGGATCTCGTACTTGTACACGGTGCCCGCACCGAGCCCCGGCACGAACAGCTCCCACACGCCGGTGGAGCCGAGGCTGCGCATCGCGTGCGCGGCGCCGTCCCAGCCGTTGAAGTCGCCGACGACCCGCACGGCGCGGGCGTGGGGGGCCCAGACGGCGAACGAGACGCCGGTCACCCCGGTGAAGTGCCGCACATGGGCGCCGAGGACGTTCCAGAGCTCTTCGTGGCGGCCCTCACCGATCAGGTACTGGTCCACCTCGCCGAGCGTCGGCAGGTGCCGGTACGGGTCGTCGCTGCGGAAGTCGGGGCCGCCGTCGTAGGTCGCGACGAGCTCGTAGGCGGCGGGCTGGCTCGGCGTGCGACCCTCCCAGACGCCGCCGCGCACGTGCTGCAGCGGCACCTCGCCGCCGTCGGCGGTGATCGCCGTGACGGTCTTCGCCATCGGACGGCGGGCGCGGATCGCCCACGACCCGTCCGCGAGCGGGTGCGGGCCGAGCACGTCGTGCGGGGCGTGGTACGCACCCGCCGCGACGGCGTCCCAGACGGATTCGGGAACGTTCTCGACGACGGTGCTCATGGGCGCTTCCTCACGTGCAGGATGTGGACGGGCTCGACGAATGCGTCGAGGCGGACGAAGGCATCCTGATTCCAGGTCCACACGGCACCGGTGATGAGGTCTTCGACCTCGTACTCCCAGCCTCGGGGCACGCCCCACACGGTGGTGTCGAGGTGCACCATCGTCTGGCGCATCGAGTGGGGATCGACGTTCGCGACGACGATGATCGTGTCGGACTCTCCGGATGCGGTGAGGGCGCCGTCGATGTGCTTGCTGTAGACGAGGATGGCGTCGTCGTCGCTCCAGTGGACCTTCAGCCCCCGCAGCTGGCGGAGGGCCGGGTGCTGCCGGCGGATCTCGTTGAGGCGCCGCAGGTACGGGGCGAGCGAGTCGCCGTCCGCCTCCGCCTGCTCCCACTCGCGGAACTTGAACTCGTACTTCTCGTTGTCGATGTTCTCTTCGGAGCCCGGCCGTGCGACGTTCTCGTACAGCTCGTACCCGGCGTAGACGCCGTAGGTGGCGCCGCCGGTCGCGGCGATGGCGGCGCGGATCTTGTACGCCGGGCGACCGCCGTACTGCAGATACTCGGTGAGGATGTCGTGCGTGTTGACGAAGAGGTTCGGGCGCATGAAGTCGGCGGTCTCGTCGGAGATCGACTGCAGGAACTCCTCGAGCTCCGCCTTCGTGTTGCGCCACGTGAAGTACGAGTAGCTCTGCTGGAAGCCGGCCATCGCGAGGCTCCGCATGACGGCGGGCCGGGTGAACGCTTCGGAGAGGAAGATCACGTCCGGATCGTCGGCGTTCACCGTCGCGATGAGCCACTCCCAGAACTGCAGCGGCTTCGTGTGCGGATTGTCGACGCGGAAGATCTTGACGCCCTGCGCGATCCAGTGCCGCACGATCCGCAGCATCTCGGCGTAGATGCCGGCCGGGTCGATGTCGAAGTTGAGCGGGTAGATGTCCTGGTACTTCTTCGGCGGGTTCTCGGCGTACGCGATCGACCCGTCGGGCAGGGTCGTGAACCATTCCGGGTGCTCGGTGACCCAGGGGTGGTCGGGTGCCGCCTGCAGGGCGAGGTCGAGGGCGACCTCGAGGCCTTGCGCCTGCGCCTGCCGGACGAACCAGCGGAAGTCGGCGGGCGAGCCGAGCTCGGGCAGGATCGCGTCGTGGCCGCCCTCGACGGCGCCGATCGCATAGGGGGACCCGGGGTCGCCGGGCTGCGCGTCGAGAGTGTTGTTGCGACCCTTGCGGTTGATGCGGCCGATCGGGTGGATGGGCGGCAGGTAGACGACGTCGAACCCCATCCCGGCGACACCGGGCAGGCGCTGCGCGGCGGTTCGGAACGTGCCGCTTCTGACGGTGCCGTCCTTCCGGCGCTTCGCTCCCTCGGACCGCGGGAAGAACTCGTACCAGGCGCCGACGCCGGCTCGCTCGCGTTCGACGAGCAGTTCCAGGTCGGGGCCGACGGTGAGCAGGGAGCGCAGCGGACGTTCACGGAAGAAGGCGGCGAGCTCCGGGTCGCGGACGACGGCGAGGGCATCGTCGTCCGAGGCATCCCCATCGCGCAGCGTCGCCGCCGCGGCGATCAGGGCGCGGATCTGCGCGGCCCCGCGGTCTTTCTGCGTCGCCGCCTCGGTGAACAGGCGCGCACCGATCTCGCGCATGAGCGCCGTGTCGACGCCGGCGGCGATCTTGAGATCGGCGGCGTGCTGCCAGGTCGCGACGTCGTCGGCGAATGCCTCGAAGCGGAAGGTCCACACGCCCTGCTCGATCGGGGCGACGACGGTGCGCCACCGGTCGAAGCCGTCGCGCAGCGGCTCGAGGCGGTGCAGGCTCTCGGCCCCCGACGGCGAGGTGAGGCGCACGTGCACGCCGATGAGGTCGTGTCCCTCGCGGAATGCGGTCACCTGGAACGGCACCGCTTCGCCCGAGAACGCCGACGGGCGGAACCGAGGGTCAGGCGTCGCTGGGCGGGGCGAGGACAGCGGAATGCGCCCGATGCGGGTTCCGGCATCGGTCTGCGTCGGCTCGGCAGGGCGCAGCGGAATCTGCGAGCCGCTGCGCAGAACGGGCACGGCGCCGCCTTCGGCGGGCTGCGGCCTGCGCGGACCGGAAGCGGACGTTCTCGTTGTCGTGGCCACGTCTCGAACCTACCGTCGCCCTCCGCTTCGCGGAACCTGCCGCTCCGGGGAGCGTGCCCCTCCGTTCGGCGTCGTCTTCGGAATCACGGGTCCATCCGGAACAGGTGCAGCGCCGTGCCCGGCAGCGGCACGACTGAGCCGGGGGCGACTGCGGCCTCCGTGTCGTCGGGACGCTCGGGCACGCTCGACCACAGGGACGTGTAGGCGGAGACGCCGTCGACACGGGGGAGGGTGACTTCGACGGGGCGCTCGTTGCCGTGCACGATCAGAAGGATCCGATTCGGCGCCTCGGTCTCGGGCGTTGAGGCGGCCACGTACTGCAGGGTCCGGTGCGCGGGGTTCGTCCACCGCTCGGGTGACATCGTGTCGCCGTGCTCGTCGTACCAGTCGATCACCGAGGCGCTCGGCACCGTGCGGTCGGCGTGCGCGAACCGGCGGGGACGGAGGGCCGGGTTCTCGTGCCGCAACTGCACCAGACGGCGGACGTGGGCGAGCAGGTCGTCCTGCCAGGGCGCGTGCTGCCAGTCGAGCCACGTGAGCGGCGAGTCGTGGCAGTACGCGTTGTTGTTGCCGCGCTGCGTGCGGCCGAACTCGTCGCCCGCCGTCAGCATCGGCACGCCCGCCGACAGCAGCAGCGTTCCGATGAGGTTCCGCATGGCCTTCCGCCGGGTGGCCAGGATGACCGGATCGCCCGTCGGCCCCTCGGCGCCGTGGTTGAACGACCGGTTGGTGTCGGCGCCGTCGCGGTTCTGCTCGCCGTTGCCCATGTTGTGCTTGACGTCGTACGAGACGAGGTCGCGCAGCGTGAACCCGTCGTGCGCCGTGATGAAGTTGACGCTCGCGAGCGGCCCGCGCTCGTCGCTGAATGTGTTCGACGACCCTGCGAGGCGGGTCGCGAACCCGCCGGCACCGACGGGAGGCGTTGAGGCGCGACGGGTGTAGTCGACATCGCTCAGCCAGAAGTTTCGCACCCGATCGCGGTAGCGGTCGTTCCACTCGCTCCACCCGGTGCCGAAGCCGCCCGTCTGCCAGCCGCCGAACCCGACGTCCCAGGGCTCGGCGATCATCTTCAGGCCCGCCAGACGCGGGTCTTCGACGATCGCCCGCAGCAGGGGATGGTTCGCGTCGAACGCGTGGTCGGCCCCGCGCCCGAGCGTCGGGGCGAGGTCGAAGCGGAACCCGTCGACGCCGACGGTGTGCGCCCAGTAGACGAGCGAGTCGAAGACGAGGCGCGCCGCGGCATCCGTCGATGTGTCGACCGCGTTGCCGCAGCCGGTGACGTCGACGTAGCTGCCGTCGTCGTGCTGGCGGTAGTACCCGGCGTTGTCGATGCCGCGGAAGCTCGGCCGGGGGCCGCCGATGCTGAGCTCGGCGGTGTGGTTGTAGACGACGTCGAGGATCACCTCGATGCCGGCGGCGTGCAGGCCGCGCACCATCTGCTGTACTTCGCGCAGCACGGCTTGCGGTCCTTCCTCGCGCGCGGCGGCCGTCGCGTAGGCGCCGTGCGGGGCGAAGAAGCCGACCGTGTTGTAGCCCCAGTAGTTCGTGAGCCCCTGGGAGAGCAGCCGCGGCTCGGTCTCGAACGCGTGGATCGGCAGCAGCTCGACGGCGGTCACGCCGAGCGTCGTCAGGTGCTCGATCATGGCGGGGTGGGCGACGCCGGCGTAGGTTCCGTGCAGCGCCGGCGGAACACCGGGATGCCTCTTGGTGAGGCCCCTCACGTGCGCCTCGTAGATCACCGTGCGGTCGAGCGGTGTCTCGGGGCGCCCGGCGGGGGGCGCGGCCGGCGAGGAGTCGATGACGACCGAGCGCCACTGTCCGGGTCTCGCCGGCACGATCGCGCGGGCGTACGGGTCGAGAAGCAGCGACTCCTTGTTGAAGGTGTTGCGGGGGCCCGCGGGACCGTCGACGCGAAGCGCGTAGTGGGTGCCGAGGGCGAGCTCGGGCGTCGTCACCTGCCAGACGTCGCCCCCGGTGGGAGTGAGGGGGACGATCGCGGTGATCCAGTCGAGGTCGGTGTCGTCGAACACGACGAGTTCGACGCTCGACGCTGTGCCCGACCACACGCGCAGCGTGCCGCCGCCGGGGCCGAGGGTGACGCCGAGATCGTCGTAGACGGGGTCGAGGAAGGACGGCTTCGGGCTGGGCATGCGCTCTACAGTAGTGAGGATGATCTACCTCGATCACGCGGCTTCGACGCCGCTGCGGCCCGCCGCGCGCGATGCCTGGATCGCCGCGACCGCCGAGGTCGGCAACGCGTCGTCGGTGCACGGGTCGGGGCAGGCCGCCCGGAGGGTGCTCGAAGACGCCCGCGAAGAGGTCGCGGCCCGCCTCGACTGCCAGCCGATCGAGGTCGTGTTCACCGGCGGCGGCACCGAGTCGATCAATCTCGCCCTGAAAGGCCTCTGGTGGGCGCGGCCGGGGAACACCGGCGCCATCGTGCTGCCCGACGGCGAGCACCACGCGACCCTCGACACGGCCGCCTGGCTCGCGACGCAGGGCGCCGTGGTTCGACCGGTCGGTCTCGACGCGGTCGGCCGGATCGCCCCGGCGAGCTTCGCCGAGGCGATGGGATCGGATGCCGAGGCGGCGGCGCTCGCGACGGCTCTCGTCGTCAACAACGAGGTGGGGACGGTGCAGGATGCCGCGGCGCTCGCCGCCGCGGCGGCCGAGGCCCGGGTGCCGCTGCACCTCGACGCGGTCGGCGCGGTCGCGCATGTGCCCGTCTCGTTCGCGGGGTGGCGGGGCGATGCCCGCGGTGCGTCCGGGCTCGTCGCGCTGAGTCTGTCGGGCCACAAGTTCGGCGCGCCCGTCGGCACGGGCGCGCTCGTCGT
>NZ_JAAGRY010000058.1 GCF_015707995.1 Microbacterium paulum | reverse complement strand
TGGACCGCGCGGGCACGCTGAGCGCGCCGCGGCGGCGTTGCCCGAAGTCGCCGGGCTGCGCTGACGGCTGGGTGGGGGTCAGCGGCGCGCCGAGATCGCCGCGACGGCCCGGTCGAGCGACGACCCGAGGTTCCAGTCGGCGGCGAGGGCGGCGGTGACAGCGGCATCCGGTGTGCGCAGGCTCGCGTCGACGTCGGGCAGATCGAGCGTGCGCACGACCTCGACGACGGTGGGCGCCACGGCGAGGTAGTCGGCGGCGGCGAGCAGCTTCGCGCGGATACCGGCGGTCATGCCGTCGCCCGCCTCGGCGGCGGCGCGGATGCCGGCGAGGTCGCCGTGCGCGGCGAGCAGGGTCGCGGCTGTCTTCTCGCCGATGCCGGCGACGCCGGGCAGCCCGTCGGAGGCGTCGCCGCGCAGCACGGCGTAGTCGGCGTACTGCGAGGGGAGCACTCGGTATTTCGCGGTGACGGATGCCTCGTCGAGCACCTCGAGGTTGCTCATGCCGCGACCGGTGTAGATCACGCGGATGCCGCGCGCGTCGTCGACGAGCTGGAAGAGGTCGCGGTCGCCGGTGACGACGTCGACCGGCATGCCGGACTGCGCGGCGAAGCTCGCGATGACGTCGTCGGCCTCGTGCTCGGCTACACCGACGATCGGGATGCCGAGAGCATCGAGTTCGGCGCGGATGACCGGGATCTGCGCCTCGAGCGGATCGGGCACCTCTTCGACGTCGGGAGCCGCCTCGACGAGTTCCGCCACGCGGTGGGCCTTGTAGCTGGGGATGAGGTCGACCCGCCATTGCGGACGCCAGTCGTCGTCCCAGCAGGCGACGACGTGCGTCGGTTCGTAGGTCGTCAAGAGCTTCGCGATCATGTCGAGCAGGCCGCGCGCCGCGTTCACGGGGCGACCGTCGGGCGCCGTGACGGTGTCGGGCACGCCGTAGAACGCACGGAAGTACAGGCTCGCGGTGTCGAGCAGCATGAGGCGGTCGGTCACGCGATCATCCTGGCACGCGGGCCGGTCAGCAACCCACGCCGCCCGGGTTCTCGAGGCACGTCTTGTCGACGAGTGCGGTGCGCACCTCGAAGATCTGCACGTCGCCCGAGGTCGTCGGGATCTCGAGCACGCCGGGAACGGGGCGCCAGCCGGTACCGAAGTCCACCTCGGCGCCGTACCGGATCACCGCGGAGGCGGTGTACGTTCCCCGCGCCGCGTACGCGTGACTCGTGGGGGTGGCGCTGAACTGGGCGAGCCCCAGCGCGGCCCACGAGGCGCCGCCGCTGTCGGCGACGCGACTCGTGCCGTCGCCGTGCACGAAGAGGACGGATGCCGGGGTGAACCGCACCGAGACCGGAAGATCGAACAGGGTCCCCGCGGCGTCGTGCGCCCGTGCGTCGACGACGAAGTTCATCGGCATGCCCACCACGCCCACGCCGTCGGGCTCGTCGATGAGCGGCACGGATGCCGGGGCGAACCGCGCCACATCGGCGAGCGTGGGCTGGGGGATGCCGGGGGCCACCGGCGTGTCGGGCTGCACGGCGCACGACGTCGGATCGGTTGGTCGGCAGTCGTCGACGGGCGGAGGTGCGGGCGCCTGCGGCTCGGCGTCGGGCGGTGTTGATGAGTCGTCGTCGCCGCGCGACGGCCAGTCGTCCGACAGCGACCCGCCGGGGCGTTCGCCGGTGACGACGATCTCGGTGCCTGTGTTCTCGACCTGAGTACAAGTCCCCTTTACGATCTCGATTGCGCTACAGGTTTCCGCGCGAACCAGCCCACCGGGGAGGTATGGCATCGCCGTGAGGACTCCGACTACGAGCGCCGTCAACACTGATTGCCTCCACCCGCCGCGACTTCGCTCAAGAGGAGGCCGGTGGACGAGTTGCCTTGAGTGAACGTCAGTTGGAGAGCGACGACAGGTGGGCGTGTCGGAGGCACGGTGGACGTCCCCGACGCGTCGACGATCGTCGTGTTGGAGACGTCCAGACATGCCTCGCCGTGGACCGCCTGAGCAGCCGGGTACCAGTTGTGAGCGCTGAACGAGTGGACTTTGAAGTCGCCTTCAATACGCTCGCCCTCCGCGTGCGACGCCGAGAAGTCCTTCTTGTCGGCAGCGTTCGCTTCTCCCGTGGTCCATGCGAGCGCGGGTTCGAAAGTCGCAGGGTCAGCAAAGTCGACGTTATTCAGCGCATCCACATAGGCGCGGTAGGTGGCCTCGGCGGCGGCGAAGGCCTCGTCATCCGAGGCGAAGCCGGTGGGGGTCGGGGTGGGGGCGGGCTCGGGTGCGCAGCCGGTCACCAGGGCGAGGGCGAGCAGAGCTGCGCCGACGGCGGGGAACGTGCGTCGCATCCGGGAGGCCATGGGGTCCACGCTAGCCACTGGCATCCGCGTTCCGCCCGGTTATCCACAGGCGCGTACGCTCGAGGGCATGTCTTTCGGAGCGGCGGCGCAACGCGGGCGACGGCCGGCCGACACCGATCCGTGCCCGTGCGGTCGCGCCGCGTTCGGGCAGTGCTGCGGGCCGATCCTCGCGGGGGAGCCGGCCCCGACTCCCGAACGGCTCATGCGTTCGCGTTACACCGCGTTCGCGCTGGGCGACGCGGCGCACCTGCGCGCGACGTGGCACCCGAGCACGGCGCCGGAGCGTCTCGATCTCGACGCGGCCAGTCGGTGGGAAGGGCTCGAGATCATCGCGACGACCGGCGGCCCCGACGACCGCCGCGGCACGGTGGAGTTCCGTGCGCGATGGCGCGACGCCGACACGGGGCGGCGCGGCGTGCTGCACGAAGTGAGCCGCTTCCGCCTCGCGGCGGGGCGCTGGTACTACCTCGACGGCGAGGTCTCGGAGCGCGAGACGCCGGAAGAGTAGCGTGTCGACATGCCCACACGCCCCGATAGAGCCGTAGCCGCCGCCGAAGACGCCGCGCCCGCGTCGATGCTCACGGTGCTGGTGGCGCTCGGGGCAAACTTGCTCATCGCCATCGCGAAGACGATCGCTGCGGCGCTCACCGGCGCGGCGTCGATGGTCGCCGAGGCGGCGCACTCGTGGGCCGACACGGGCAACGAGATCTTCCTCTACGTCGCGGCGCGGCGCAGCGTCAAACCGGCCGACGCGAGCCACCCGATCGGCTACGGGCGCGAAGCGTACGTGTGGTCGCTGTTCGCCGCGTTCGGTCTGTTCGCCATCGGCGCCGGAGTGTCGATCATGCACGGTGTGCAAGAGCTCTTCGACCCCGAGCCTGCCGACCGCTTCGGCATCTCTTATGCCGTCTTGGCGATCGCGTTCGTGCTCGAGGGCACGTCGTTCCTGCAGGCGTGGCGCCAGTCGCGGCGCGAGGCCACCGCGTCGCACCGCGACCTGCTCGACCACGTCATGAGCACGTCAGACCCGACGCTGCGCGCGGTGTTCTTCGAGGATGCCGCGGCGCTCATCGGTCTCGTCATCGCGTTCGTCGGCATTCTGCTGCACCAGATCACCGGCTCGGCGATCCCCGACGCGGTCGGCTCGATCCTCGTCGGTCTGCTGCTCGCGGTCGTCGCGTTCGTGCTCATCCGCCAGAACAGGCGATTCCTCATCGGCGTGTCGGTCGAGCCCGCGGTGCGCGCGGCCGCCCTCCAGCGGTTGCTCTCGCACCCCGCGATCGCGCAAATCACCTATCTGCACATCGAGTACGTGGGGCCCGGCCGCGTGTTCGTCGTGGCGGCCGTCGACCTGGCTGGCGACACCGCCGAGCACGAGGTCGCCGCGACCCTCAACGAGATCGAGGACGAAGTGGCGACGAGCGCTCGAGTGGCCTGGGTCGTGCTCACCCTCTCGCGACCCGGTGCGCCGGCGCTCGACCCGATCCATCCCGCGGACTCGCTGCACGGCTGACGTGCGCGCCGTCGTCGCGCAGGGGAGAGGCGAAGGGTCCGGACGCTGCGCGCGCCGCTTCTGATAGCATGAAATGTCACGCGTGTGGCCATCAGGCCCGCGTGCGAGACATCGCAAGATAATCCAACCGCTGCAGCCCCAGGCATCCGTTCGCCACCGTGCGTTCGTGCGGGGTGCGGCCCGACAACCCAACCACCCAAGGACAACCCACTACATGACTACCGCAACGACCGCCCCGGCCACCAAGCAGGTCGCCATCAACGACATCGGATCTGCTGAAGACTTCCTGGCCGCGGTCGAGAAGACGCTCAAGTTCTTCAACGACGGAGACCTCATCGAAGGCACCGTCGTCAAGATCGACCGCGACGAGGTCCTCCTCGACGTCGGTTACAAGACCGAGGGCGTCATCCCCTCGCGCGAACTTTCGATCAAGCACGACGTCGACCCGAACGAGGTCGTCAAGGTCGGCGACGAGGTCGAGGCCCTGGTCCTCCAGAAGGAAGACAAGGAAGGCCGCCTGATCCTCTCCAAGAAGCGCGCGCAGTACGAGCGTGCGTGGGGCGACGTGGAGCGCATCAAGGAGAACGACGGCGTCGTCACCGGTTCGGTCATCGAGGTCGTCAAGGGTGGCCTCATCGTCGACATCGGCCTGCGCGGCTTCCTGCCCGCCTCGCTCATCGAGCTGCGTCGCGTCCGCGACCTCACGCCGTACCTCGGCCAGGAGATCGAGGCCAAGATCCTCGAGCTCGACAAGAACCGCAACAACGTCGTGCTCTCGCGCCGCGCCCTGCTCGAGCAGACGCAGTCCGAGTCGCGCACCACGTTCCTCAACAACCTGCACAAGGGTCAGGTTCGCAAGGGCGTCGTCTCGTCGATCGTAAACTTCGGTGCGTTCGTCGACCTGGGCGGCGTGGACGGCCTCGTGCACGTCTCCGAGCTGTCCTGGAAGCACATCGAGCACGCCTCCGAGGTCGTCGAGGTGGGCCAGGAGGTCACCGTCGAGATCCTCGAGGTCGACCTCGACCGCGAGCGCGTCTCGCTGTCGCTGAAGGCCACGCAGGAAGACCCGTGGCAGGTCTTCGCCCGCACGCACGCGATCGGTCAGGTCGCGCCGGGCAAGGTCACCAAGCTCGTTCCGTTCGGTGCGTTCGTGCGCGTCGCAGACGGCATCGAGGGCCTCGTGCACATCTCGGAGCTCTCGGGCAAGCACGTCGAGCTCGCCGAGCAGGTCGTCTCGGTCGGCGAAGAGGTCTTCGTCAAGATCATCGACATCGACCTCGAGCGTCGCCGCATCTCGCTGTCGCTCAAGCAGGCCAACGAGTCGGTCGACCCCAACGGCACCGAGTTCGACCCGGCGCTGTACGGCATGGCGACCGAGTACGACGAGAACGGCGAGTACAAGTACCCCGAGGGCTTCGACGCCGAGTCGGGTGCCTGGCTCGAGGGCTTCGACGCTCAGCGTGAGAAGTGGGAGCAGGAGTACGCCGCTGCTCAGGCGCGCTGGGAGGCGCACAAGGTCGCCGTCGCCAAGGCTCTCGAGGCCGAGGCGAACGCCCCGACCGAGACCACCTCGGCATCGTCGTCGTTCACCTCCGACCTCGGCGGTGGCGGCACCCTCGCCGACGACGAGGCGCTCGCGGCTCTGCGCGAGAAGCTCTCGGGTCGCTGATCCGCAGCATCCTTTCGACAGGGGTCGTGGCCTTCGGGCCGCGGCCCCTGTCGGCTTTCGCGCGCACGCTCTGCACGCGCGCCGTGCCGGGGGGGGTGTGCCGCAGACCGATAACGTCGGGGTGTGAAGCGTTTGAGACGGGCGACCCCCCACCGCGCCCCGCTCACCACCGAGCGGCGTTCGCGGCGCGACGCGCAGCGGTTCGGCCTGCGTGACCGTGCCGCCGCGGCCAACCAGTTGTTGTTGTGCGGGATCGTCGCGGTGATGTTCGTGGTCGGGCTCGTGAGCGGCGTCTTCCAACGCCCCGAGCTGTTCGCCCTCGGCGCCCTCATCATCGGACTCGGCGGCATCGCGGCGCTCGCCGTGCCGTGGACGCGCATTCCGGCCGGCTGGGTAGCGGTCGTGCCGATCGTCGACATCTTCGCGATCGCGTTGCTGCGCGTGGCCGACCCGCCCGGCGGGCTCGGTCTGCTGTGGATTTTTCCCGCGATGTGGCTCGCCTCGCTCGGACGCGCGGGCCTGATCACGAGCTGCATCGTGATTCCCGGGCTCTACTGGGCGGTGGTCGCCCTCGGGCCCACGCCCGTGTTCAGCTTCGCCGCGTTGCTGCTGCCGCTCGTGATCATCGCGGTCAGCAGCGCCGGGTACGGGTCGGCGCGGCGCTTCGCGGCTCAGCGCGAGCTGCTCGACGCGCAGGCTGCGCGGCTCGCCTTCGCCCGCTCCGCCGCCGTGCAGCAGGAGCAGTTGGTGACCGAAGTGCTCGACACGGTCGACTTCGGTGTGGTGCGCTTCGCGGTGGGCGGCGACGTCGTGTACGAGAACGACGCGGTGGGGCGGCTGGGCGGGGCGATGCCCCGGTTGCACGCCGCCGCCGACACCCACGTGCTGCTGCGCGAAGACGGGCAGACCCCGCTCGATGCGCACGAGCATCCTCTCGCGCGGGCGCGGCGCGGTGAGAGCTTCGAAGACGAGACCGTGTGGTCGGAGGATGCCGAGGGGCGGCGGGTCGCGCTGACGTTCACCGCCCGGCGCCTGCTCGATCACCGGGGTGCCGACGCGGGAGGCGTGCTGGTGGCGCGTGATGTGACGGCCGAGCAGGAGGCGCTGCGCGCGCGCGACGACCTCGTGGCCTCGGTGTCGCACGAGTTGCGCACGCCCCTGACCTCGGTGCTCGGCTACCTCGAGCTGGCCCTCGACGAAGACGATCTGTCGGAGCGGGTGCGGCGCTACCTCGAGACGGCGCTCGGCAGCGGCGAGCGGCTGCTCGCGATCATCGCCGACATCCTCATCACCTCGCGCCGTTCGCGCACCTCGGTCGAGGCGACCGTGCATCCCCGTGAGGTCGACGCGCTCGAGGTCGTCCGCGAGTCGGTGCTCGCCCTGCGCCCTCTCGCTGCAGACCGGGTGATCAAGGTGAGTGTGACCGGTCCCGATCGTGCCGCCGTGTACGCCGACCCCGGCCGGCTCCGCCAGGTGATCGACAACCTGCTCGGCAACGCGATCAAGTTCAACCGTGACGGCGGCGCGGTCGATCTCGCGGTGACCACCGACGGCGAGGCGACGACCATCGAGGTGCGCGACACCGGCGTCGGCATCGCCGTCGAGGACCAACAGCGGGTGTTCGAACGGTTCTTCCGTGCGTCGGAGGACGTCGCAGGCAACGGTCTCGGCCTCGCGATCACCGCAGACATCGTGCGGGCGCACGACGGCGAGCTGACCGTGACGTCCGAACCGGGCGTCGGGTCGACCTTCACGCTCGTGCTCCCCGCCCACGCCGACGCGAGGATGCCGCGATGACCCTCGACCTCTTCAGGGTGACCGTGATGGCTGCGATCGTGGCATCCGTCGCGAGTGTCACGTTCATCCTCGACACCGTGTTCCGCCGAGACTCGGGTCCGGGCCGGCTCTGGGCGGTGGCGTTCTTCTGCGGGCTGTCGACCACGGTCGCGTACATGGCCTGGTCGTCGGGGGTCGGTGGGTTCGTCTCGGTGGCCGTGGGCAACAGCCTGTTCGTGCTGGTGCCCGGGTTCGTGTGGCTCGGCGCGCGCCGGTTCAACGACCGGTCGGTGCCGCCGGCGCTCGCGCTCGTCGTCGTGCTCTCGATCGCGACTTTCGCGGCCGCGATCATCCAAGCCGACGAGTGGGGCAGCTGGGGCGGCTGGACGACGATGGCCGCCTGCCTCGTGGCGCTGTTCGTCGCCGGAGCCATCGAGACGCTGCGGCCGCAGCTCGGGTTCATCCGCAGCGGGTGGGCGCTCGCCGCGGTGCTGCTGTTCGCGGCGCTCTTCTATGCGGTGCGGCTCGTCCTCTTTCTCGTGGCGGGGCCTACGAGCGATCTGTTCAGCCGCTGGTTCGGGTCGATCAGCGCGAACATCGTGACGGTCGTGCTCACGGTGGTCGCGGCGATCGTCACCTCGGTGCTCCGCTCGCACCGCACCAGCGAACAGCGCTATGAGTGGCTCACCGAGGGCGGCGTCGCCTCGGACGGCGTGATGCTCGCGCGCACGTTCGCCGCCGCGAGCGCCGACATCGTCGAGCGCGCGTCGTGGCGTTCGGAGGGCGTGGCGATCATCGTCATCCGCGTCGAGGGGCTCGCCGAGATCCGCACGGCGTTCGGTCAGGAAGCCGCCGACGACATCAGTGGCGCGTGCCGGCAGGCGGTGCGCCGCTACGCGCCGGCGTCGGCGATCGTCGGCGAAGACGATGAGCACCGCCTCGCGGTGTGCGCCCTCGCGCCGACCGCGGCCGACGCGCGACGGCTGGGCGCGATGATCTACCGCGGCTGCATGGAAGAGCTCGCGCGCGCCGACTCGGGGCTGTTCCCCGTCGTCGGCGTGGGTGTCGCCTCGACGAGCGACCTCGGCTACGCCCTCGGGCGGCTGCTCGGGGGAGCGCGCGCGGCGGCGCGGCGGGCTGCGACGACGCCGGGCGCATCGGTGCTGGTCGATGCGCCGACCGCCACGTCGTGACAGGCTTTCTCTCGTGCCCCTCATCGCATTGACCGGCGGAATCGCCTCCGGCAAGTCCACGATCGCCCGCCGCCTCGCCGAGCGGGGAGCCGTGATCGTCGACGCCGATGCGATCGTCCGCGACGTGCAGGGGGTCGGCTCGCCCGTGCTCGCCGCCATCGCCGACGCGTTCGGTGCCGACGTGCTGAGCCCCGACGGCTCGCTCGATCGCGCGGCGCTCGGGGCCCGCGTGTTCGGCGACCCCGAGGCGCTCGCGCGGCTGAACGCGATCGTGCACCCGGCGGTGCGCGACGAGTCGGCCCGGCGCTTCGCCGCCGCCCTCGCCGCCGATCCCGCCGCGGTCGTCGTCTACGACGTGCCCCTGCTGGTCGAAGCGCGCGTCGACGACCCGTGGGACCTCATCGTCGTCGCCGATGCCCCCGCGCCGTTGCGCGCGCGGAGGCTCGTCGAGGAGCGCGGACTGACCGAGACGGATGCCTCGGCCCGCCTCGCCTCGCAAGTGAGCGATGACCGGCGCCGGGCGATCGCCGACGTCGTGATCGACACCTCGGGACCGATGGACGAGACCCTTCGCCAGACCGACGCGCTATGGGAGCGCCTCGCCGCGGGGCGCTGAGCCCCGCGGGTCGCGGCAGTGCTGAACCCGGCGCGCAGACCGGCGCTCCCGGCATCCTCGCGGCGCCCGGTCATCGCGGGGTGACTCGCGCGCAACGCCCCGTTCACGTCGCGGCGCTATCGTCGGCCGCATGACCTGAGCTCCACGACGCTCCATCGACGAACGGAGACGACCATGCCCCACCCCCTCAACGCAGCGCGGCGGTCGGATCCCGAGTTCGAACGGGACGACTTCGCGACGGGCGACTTCGAGTCGGGCGACGATCCCGACGCGTGAGAACAGGCTGCCCGCGCGAGTGCAGCCGCCCCATCCCGGTGCCGCCGAGGGCGAACACCGGCCCGCGTGTCGGTGGCCCGTCCTACGCTGGAAAGATGCAGACCACACGCTCCGTCCGCCCGTTCGAGGTGATCAGCGAATACGAGCCGAGTGGCGACCAGCCGCAGGCGATCGCCGACCTGGCGGCGCGCGTGAACGCCGGTGAGACCGACGTCGTGCTGCTCGGCGCGACCGGCACCGGCAAGTCGGCCACGACCGCCTGGCTCATCGAGCAGGTGCAGCGCCCGACGCTCGTGCTCGCGCACAACAAGACCCTCGCCGCGCAGCTGGCGAACGAGTTCCGCGAGCTCATGCCGAACAACGCGGTCGAGTACTTCGTCAGCTACTACGACTACTACCAACCCGAGGCGTACGTTCCGCAGACCGACACCTTCATCGAGAAGGACTCGTCGATCAACGCCGAAGTCGAGCGGCTGCGGCACTCGACGACGAACTCGCTGCTCAGCCGTCGCGACGTCGTCGTGGTCTCGACGGTGTCGTGCATCTACGGCCTCGGAGCGCCCGAGGAGTATCTGCGCGCCATGGTCGCGCTGCAGGTGGGGGAGCGGTACGACCGCGACGCGCTGATCCGCAAGTTCATCGCGATGCAGTACAACCGCAACGACGTCGACTTCTCGCGCGGCAACTTCCGCGTGCGTGGCGACACGATCGAGATCATTCCGGTGTACGAGGAGTACGCCGTGCGCATCGAGCTGTTCGGCGACGAGATCGAGGCGCTGTACATGCTGCATCCGCTCACCGGCGACATCGTGCAGAAGATGGACAGCGTGCCGATCTTCCCGGCCTCGCACTACGTCGCGGGCACCGACACCGTGCACCGGGCGATCGGCACGATCGAAGACGAGCTCGCGGGGCGGCTGAAAGAGCTCGAGGGGCAGGGCAAGCTGCTCGAGGCGCAGCGCCTGCGCATGCGCACGACGTTCGATCTCGAGATGCTGCAGCAGCTCGGCTTCTGCTCGGGCATCGAGAACTACTCGCGCCACCTCGACGGGCGCTCGGCGGGTGAGCCCCCGCACACGCTCCTCGACTTCTTCCCCGACGACTTCCTGATGGTGATCGACGAGTCGCACGTGACGGTGCCGCAGATCGGCGCGATGTACGAGGGGGATGCCTCGCGCAAGCGCACCCTCGTCGACCACGGCTTCCGGTTGCCGAGCGCCCTCGACAACCGTCCGCTGCGCTTCGACGAGTTCAAGCAACGCATCGGTCAGACCGTCTACCTGTCGGCGACGCCAGGCCGCTATGAGATGGGCATCGCTGACGGCGTGGTCGAGCAGATCATCCGCCCGACCGGCCTCGTCGACCCCGAGATCGTCGTCAAGCCGTCGAAGGGGCAGATCGACGATCTGCTCGAGGAGATCCGCGTGCGCGTGGGGCGTGACGAGCGCGTGCTCGTGACGACCCTGACCAAGAAGATGGCCGAGGAGCTCACCGACTTCCTCGGCGAGCACGGCGTGCGCGTGCGCTACCTGCATTCCGACGTCGACACCCTGCGTCGCGTCGAGCTGCTGACCGAGCTGCGGCAGGGCGTGTACGACGTGCTCGTCGGCATCAACCTGCTGCGCGAGGGGCTCGACCTGCCCGAAGTGTCGCTCGTGGCGATCCTCGACGCCGACAAGGAGGGGTTCCTGCGCAGCGGCACCTCGCTCATCCAGACGATCGGGCGCGCCGCGCGCAACGTCTCGGGTGAGGTGCACATGTACGCCGACAACATGACCGACTCGATGCGCACGGCGATCGAAGAGACCGACCGGCGCCGCGAGAAGCAGATCGCCTACAACACCCTGCACGGCATCGACCCGCAGCCGTTGCGCAAGAAGATCGCCGACATCACCGATGCGCTGGCGCGCGAGGCATCCGACACGCAAGAGCTGCTGTCGAAGAAGACGAAGTCGGGCAAGGGGAAGTCGCCCACCCCGCAGCTGCGGCGCGAGGGCATCGCGGCCGAGGGTGCGATGCAGCTCGAGGCGACGATCCAAGACCTCTCGAACCAGATGCTCGCCGCCGCCTCCGAGCTCAAGTTCGAGCTCGCCGGGCGCCTGCGCGACGAGGTGCAAGACCTCAAGAAGGAGCTGCGCGCGATGGAGAAGGCGGGCCACGCCTGAGCGGGCGGTAGCGGGCGTCTCGAGGCTCGCTGAGCAGGGCGTTCGCGCGGCGTTTGATATCGTCGTGAGGTTGGAAAGACGGTCGCCCGAGAGGGCGCGAGAGGCACTTGTGACGAACGACTCCGGGCGACAGCAGCACGACGAACGGCCCGCGGCCGACGTCTCCCACCCCCTCGGCGACATCGCCGCATACGTCGGCGGCGACCTCCGCGTCGACGGCCCCGCCGTGCACGGCATCGCGCTCAGCACGGCCGGCGTCCGCCCGGGCGACCTGTTCGTCGCCGCCGCCGGCGCGAGCACCCACGGGGCCCGCTACGCCGCCGCTGCCCTCGCCGCAGGAGCGGTGGCCGTGCTCACCGACCCGGCCGGCGCAGAGCTCGTCGACGAGGGGGCGCCGCTGATCGTGGTCGCCGACCCGCGTGGTGTTCTGGGGCGTCTGTCGGCCTGGTTCTACGACCACCCCGCCTCAGCGCTCAAGACGATCGGCGTGACGGGCACGCAGGGGAAGACCTCGACGACGTTCCTTATCGACGCGGCGCTCGGCGAGCGCAGCAGTGGGCTGATCGGGTCGATGGGTTCGAAGATCGACGGCGCTCCGGTGCCGACGAAGCTCACGACCCCCGAGGCTCCCGCCCTGCACGCCCTGCTGGCGAAGATGCGCGAGGAGGGCGTCACGTGGGTCTCGTCGGAGGTGTCGAGCCAGGCGATCTCGATGCGCCGCGTCGACGGGCTCGTGTTCGACGTGGCCGTCTTCCTCAACCTCGGTCACGACCACCTCGACTTCCACGGCTCGCAGGAGAACTACCGCGCCGCCAAGCGTGAGCTGCTCACCCCTGCGATGTCGCGCCTCGCGATCGTGAACATCGACGATCAGGCCGGGCGCCGGTTCCACGACGACCCCGACCTGCACACCGAGTCGTTCTCGATCACCGGTCGAGACGCCGATTGGCGAGCCGTCGACATCGAGCTCGGCCCCGACGGGTCGGCCTTCACCGTTGTGGGCCCCGAGGGGCAGTCGGCACGCTTCTCGACGCCGATCATCGGCACCTTCACGGTGAGCAACATCCTCGCCGCCGTCGCCGCCCTCGACCGGGTCGGCTATCCGCTCGCGCGCTCGGTCGCGGGCCTCGCCGACTTCACCGGTCCGGAGGGGCGCGTGCAGTTCGTGCCCGTCGACGCCGACTTCCGCGTCGTGATCGACGCGGGGCACAAGCCCGAGGCGATCAACGCGCTGCTGTGCGCGCTGCGCCCCGCGACGCCCGGGCGGATCATCACGGTGATCGGCTCGAACGGAAATCGCGACGCCCACAAGCGCCCGCTCATGGGGCGGTTCTCGGCCATGGCATCCGACATCGTCATCGTCACCGACGACAACCCGGCCGACGAAGACCCGGCGCTGATCCGCAAGGCCGTCGTCGCGGGCACGCGCGGCTCGTCGGCGCAGGTGTTCGACGTCGCGGGCCGGGCCCAGGCGATCCATCACGCCGTCGACCTGGCGCAGCCCGGCGACCTGCTCGTGATCGTCGGCAAGGGCGACGAGCGCCACCAGATCATGGCGCACGGCATCGTGCCGCACAGCGACCCCGACGAGGTCGAGGGGGCGCTCGCCCGGCGGCGAGGCGCGACCGCGAACTGATCGCGCGCCGCGCGGGCGTCGGTCAGGCCGCGCCGCCGCCGGCGAGGTCGGGGCAGTGCATGAGCGGCTTCGGCCCGGAGCGGTCGAATGTGTGCTGCGACATCGGCGCCCCGCACAGCGGGCACGCGCGTTCGGTGCGCGCGGGTTCGGGGGAGGTGTCGTAGGGGCCGACCGATGCCGGCCCGGCGAAGCGGATCAGGCGGCTGTTGAGGTAGGCGTACCAGCCTCCGCCCGCGCGTGCGCGCTCGCGCAGCGAGGGACGGTCGGGATCGCTTCGTGTCATGAAGGTTAGTGTACTAAGTATTCACGTAGAATGGTGCCGTGGACCCGCGTGACGACCTGCTGACGCTCGAGAACCAGCTGTGCTTCGCGCTCGTGACGGCGGCGCGCAACGTGGTGTCGATCTATCGCCCCGTGCTCGAACCGCTCGGACTCACGCATCCGCAGTACCTCGTCATGCTCGCGCTGTGGGAGCACGCCCCGCGCTCGCTCGGCGAACTCGCCGACGAGCTGGCGATGGAGCCAGCGACGCTCTCGCCCATCGTCAAACGCGTGCAGGCGCAGGGGCTCATCGCACGGGCCCGCCGTGCCGACGACGAGCGCGTACTCGAGATCTCGCTCACGCCCGACGGCGCCGCACTCCGCGAGAGGGCACTCGCCGTTCCCGAGCAGATCATGGCGCGTGTCGGCATGGATGCCACGCAGATCGCTGCCCTGCGCGACGCACTCGCGCCGTTCGCCGGCCGGCGAAGCGGCTGACCGCTCTTCGCCGTCAGCGCACGCCGGGCCCGATGTCGGAGGCCCCGCCTAAGCTTGTGGGGTGCCTATCGTCCCCGTCGCCAGCTCGAAACTCAGCGTCCGCGGAGCCCGCGTCCACAACCTCAAGAACGTCGACCTCGACATTCCGCGCGACTCGCTCGTGGTGTTCACGGGGCTGTCCGGATCGGGCAAGTCGAGCCTCGCGTTCGACACGATCTTCGCCGAGGGGCAGCGCCGCTACGTCGAGTCGCTGAGCGCCTACGCGCGCCAGTTCCTCGGTCAGGTCGACCGGCCCGACGTCGACTTCATCGAGGGGCTCAGCCCCGCCGTGTCGATCGACCAGAAGTCGACCAACCGCAACCCGCGGTCCACCGTCGGCACGATCACCGAGATCCACGACTACATGCGTCTGCTCTGGGCGCGCATCGGCGTGCCGCACTGTCCCGAGTGCGGCGCCGAGATCCAGCGCCAGACGGTGCAGCAGATCGCCGACCAGCTGATGGACCTGCCCGAGCGCACCCGGTATCAGATCGTCGCGCCCGTCGTCACGCAGAAGAAGGGCGAGTTCGTCGACCTCTTCAAAGAGCTCTCGGCCAAGGGGTACGCGCGCGCCGTCGTCGACGGCGACCTCATCCAGCTGTCCGAACCGCCCACGCTGAAGAAGAGCTACAAGCACGACATCGCCGTGGTGGTCGACCGGCTGGTCGCCGCGCCCGACATCCTCGGCCGGGTCACCGATTCGGTGGAGACCGCGCTCGGTCTCGCCGGCGGCATCATGCAGGTGAACTTCGTCGACGAAGAGGGCGACGACGCCTGGCAGAGCTTCAGTGAGAAGCTCGCCTGCCCGAACGGCCACCCGCTGCAGCTCACCGAGATCGAGCCGCGCACGTTCTCGTTCAACGCGCCGTTCGGCGCCTGCCCGGCCTGCTCCGGTCTCGGCACGCGCATGTCGGTCGACGTCGAGCTCATGCTGGGCGACGACGAGCTGTCGATCAACGAGGGCGTCATCATCCCGTGGACGACGCAGGGCAAGGGCCTCTACCAGTACTACGAGCGCCTGCTGGTGGGTCTCGCCGACGACCTCGGCTTCTCCCTCGACACTCCGTGGCGCGAGCTGCCGACCGACGTGCAGGAGGCGGTGCTGCGCGGCGAGAACTACAAGGTGACGGTCAAGTGGCGCAACCGCTACGGCCGTGAGATGCGCTACTCGTCGGGTTTCGAGGGCGTCGTGCCCTACATCGAGCGCCAGTACACGCAGGCCGAGACCGACACGCAGCGCCAGCGCTGGGCCGAGTACCTGCGCGAGGTGCCGTGCCCCGTCTGCCACGGCGACAGGCTCAAGCCCGAGGTGCTCGCGGTGCTCGTGCACGGGCACTCCATCGCGGATGCCTCGCGCATGAGCCTCGGCGACGCCCAGACCTACTTCGCCGAGCTCGAGCTCACCGACCGCGAGGCGAAGATCGCCGCGGCCGTGCTGCGCGAGATCCGGGCCCGGCTCGACTTCCTCATCCAGGTGGGCCTCAACTACCTGAGCCTCAGCCGCGCGGCCGGGTCGCTCTCCGGCGGCGAGGCGCAGCGCATCCGCCTCGCCACCCAGATCGGGTCGGGCCTGACCGGCGTGCTCTACGTGCTCGACGAGCCGTCGATCGGCCTGCACCAGCGCGACAACCGCCGGCTCATCGAGACGCTCGTGCACCTGAAGAGCCTTGGCAACACGCTGATCGTCGTCGAGCACGACGAAGAGACCGTGCACGCCGCCGACTGGGTGGTCGACATCGGACCGCGCGCGGGCGTCGAGGGCGGCGAGGTCGTCCACTCCGGCCCGCTGTCGTCGCTGCTCGACGAGCCCCGCTCGCTCACCGGCGCCTACCTCAGCGGACGTCGCACCATCGAGACGCCCGCCAAGCGGCGCAAGATCGACAAGAAGCGCATGCTGACGGTCGTCGGCGCCCGCGAGAACAACCTCAAGAACGTCACGGCCGAGTTCCCGCTCGGCGTCCTCACGGCCGTCACCGGGGTCAGCGGCTCCGGCAAGTCGTCGCTGGTCAACGGCATCCTCTACGAAGTGCTCGCGACGAAGCTCAACGGGGCGCGCCGCGTGGCCGGCAAGCACACGCGCGTGACGGGTCTCGACAACCTCGACAAGGTCGTGCACGTCGACCAGGCGCCGATCGGCCGCACCCCGCGGTCGAACCCCGCCACCTATACGGGTGTGTTCGACCGCATCCGCACGCTCTTCAGCGAGACGAGCGAGGCGAAGGTGCGCGGCTACCAGCCGGGACGCTTCAGCTTCAACGTCAAGGGCGGGCGCTGCGAGGCGTGCTCGGGCGACGGCACGATCAAGATCGAGATGAACTTCCTGCCCGACGTGTACGTCGACTGCGAGGTGTGCCACGGCAAGCGCTACAACCGCGACACCCTGGCCGTGCACTACAAGGGCAAGAACATCGCCGAGGTGCTGGAGATGCCGATCTCCGAGGCGGCCGACTTCTTCGAGCCGATCCAGGCGATTCACCGCTACCTGAAGACGCTCGTCGACGTCGGCCTCGGCTACGTGCGACTCGGGCAGTCGGCGACGACGCTCTCCGGCGGCGAGGCTCAGCGCGTCAAGCTCGCCACCGAGCTGCAGCGCCGGTCGAACGGGCGCAGCATCTACGTGCTCGACGAGCCGACCACCGGCCTCCACTTCGAAGACGTCGCGCGCCTGCTCGAGGTGCTCGGCGGCCTCGTCGACAAGGGCAACACGGTCATCGTCATCGAGCACAACCTCGACGTCATCAAGTCGGCCGACTGGATCATCGACCTCGGTCCCGAGGGCGGCTCGGGCGGCGGGCAGATCGTCGCCACCGGCACACCGGAGAAGGTCGCGAAGGTCGCCGAGAGCCACACCGGCGCCTTCCTCGCCGAAGTGCTCGCCGACCGCTCGCGGGTCGCGGTCGAGGCCGTCGCCGAGGCGGAGGCCCGAGAAGCGGTGCGCAAGGCGGGCTGATGGCGAACGCCCTGCCTTATAAGCCGAAGCCGGGGGAGATCCCGACCCAGCCCGGGGTGTACCGGTTCCGCGACGCGGAAGGCCGCGTGCTCTACGTCGGCAAGGCGAAGAACCTCCGGGCGCGGCTGTCGAACTACTTCGCGCCCCTGCACACGCTGCACGAGCGCACCCGGCGCATGGTCACGACCGCGACCTCGGTGGAGTGGACCGTCGTCGGCAGCGACGTCGAATCGCTGCAGCTCGAGTACATGTGGATCCAGGAGTTCTCTCCGCCGTTCAACGTGCGCTACAAGGACGACAAGTCCTACCCGTACATGGCGATCACCCTCGCCGACGAGGCTCCGCGCGTGATCGTCACCCGCAACCGGCGCATCCCCGGCGCCCGCTACTTCGGGCCGTACCCGAAGATCTGGGCCGTGCACGACACGATCGACCTCATGATCAAGGTGTTCCCGATCCGCACGTGTTCGGATGCCTCGTACAAGAAGGCGATGGCGACGGGCCGTCCGTGCTTCCCGGGGCAGATCGGTCGCTGCGGCGGGCCGTGCTCCATGAAGGTGACGGTGGAGGAGCACCGCGCGATCGTGGATGACTTCGTCGCGTTCATGTCGGGGGGCGACGCCCGGTTCACGCGAGAGCTCACGGCGCGCATGCGCGAGGCATCCGCCGCCATGGACTACGAGTCGGCCGCCGTCTACCGCGACCGGCTGCAGGCGATCGACGCCGTGCTCAGCCGGAGCGCGCTCGTGCTGCCGAGCGACACCGACGCCGACCTGTTCGGCATCGCCGAAGACGAGCTGTCGGCCGCCGTGCAGCACTTCGTCGTGCGCGGCGGCCGCGTGCGCGGCGTGCGCGCGACGACGATCGACAAGGAGCTCGACATCTCGGGGGCCGACCTCGTCGACCAGGTGCTCCAGCGCACCTACGGCGGCGCCGGCGCGGGCGAGATCCCGCGCCAGGTGCTCGTGCCAGAGCTGCCGGGCGACGCCGCCGACCTCGAGGAGTGGCTGCAGGAGCGACGCGGCAAGCGCGTGAGCATCCAGGTCGCCCAGCGCGGTGCCAAGGCGGATCTCCTGCGCACGGCGACGATCAACGCGCAGCAGGCGCTGATGCTGCACAAGACCCGCCGCACCTCGGACTACACGTCGCGCACGAAGGCGCTCACCGACCTGCAGCTCGCGCTCGGACTCGACGAGGCGCCGCTGCGCATCGAGTGCTACGACGTCTCGCACCTGTCGGGCACGAACGTCGTGGCATCCATGGTCGTCTTCGAAGACGGCCTGCCGCGCAAGGACCAGTACCGCTCGTTCGGCGTGCCCGAGACCACCGACGACACCGATTCGCTCTATCAGGTGCTCATGCGCCGGCTCGCGCACGTCGACCGCGACGACCCGGCCGAGGTCGTCGCGGCCGAGGTCGTGGCCGCGGAGGTCGTGGAGGCGGTGGAGGCCGTTGAGGTGGCCGCGGCGGTGGAGGCCGAGGCTGTGGAGGCCGTCGAAGAGCCCGTCGTCACCGAGCGCAAGCGGCCGCGCTTCGCCTACCGCCCGCAGCTGCTCGTCGTCGACGGCGGCGCGCCGCAGGTGGCGGCGGCGGCGCGCGCCCTCGAAGACTCCGGGCACGCCGAGATCGCCCTGTGCGGCATCGCGAAGCGGCTGGAGGAGATCTGGCTGCCGGGGGAGGAGTACCCCGTCATCCTGCCCCGCACCTCCGAGGCGCTGTACCTGCTGCAGCGGCTGCGCGACGAGGCGCACCGGTTCGCGATCACGCACCAGCGCAAGCGGCGCAAGCGCGACATCACCACGGTGCTCGGCGAGGTGCCCGGCCTCGGCGAGGCGCGCATCAAGGCGCTGCTGAAGCACTTCGGGTCGGTCGCCGCCCTCAGCCGCGCGAGCGCGGAAGAGATCACCGCCCTCCCCGGCATCGGCCCGAAGCTCGCCGCCGCGATCGAGCAGCGTCTCGCCAATCGGTAGGCTGTGCCCGTGCGCTCTCGCGCCGGGCAGAGTCGACTGCCGAACCGAGGGAGAGACGGGAACACTGGGGTGGATGAAGAGCAGGGGGCCGGCGAGATCCTGATCGTCACCGGCATGTCCGGCGCCGGTCGGACGACGGCGGCGAACGCCCTCGAAGACCTCGGCTGGTACGTCGTCGACAACCTGCCGCCGCAGATGCTGCGCCCCCTCCTCGACCTCACAGGCCTCGCGGCCGGCGCGCTGCCGAAGATCGCTGCGGTCGTCGACGTGCGCGGGCGCGACCTGTTCGGCGAGCTGCCGGCGATCGCGAGCTCGCTGCGCACGGGCGGCCAGCTGCGCGTGCTCTTCCTGGATGCCTCCGACGAGGTGCTCGTGCGCCGCTTCGAGTCGGTGCGCCGCCCGCATCCCCTGCAGGGCGACGGCACGATCCTCGACGGCATCCGGCGCGAGCGCGAGCGCGTCGCGGTGATCCGCGAGAGCGCCGACGTCATCGTCGACACCAGCGCCCTCAACATCCACCAGCTCGCGAACCGCATCGTCGACCTGTTCAGCGAGGAGGGGCAGGCGCGGCACACGGTCACGGTGATGAGCTTCGGGTTCAAGTACGGGCTGCCCACCGACGTCGACCTCGTCGCCGACATGCGCTTCCTGCCGAACCCGTTCTGGATCCCCGAGCTGAAGGGACTCACCGGCGAGGAGGGGCCGGTGCGCGATTTTGTGCTCTCGCAGGACGGAGCGCTCGAGTTCATCGACGCGTACGCGCTCGCCCTGCACCCGGTGCTGGAGGGCTATCAGCGCGAGAACAAGCGGCACTCCGTCGTCGCGATCGGCTGCACCGGCGGCAAGCACCGGTCGGTCGTCACCGCGATCGAGCTCGCCCGTCGGCTCGCCGAGGTGCCGGGCGTGGCAGTGCGCGTGAAGCATCGCGACCTCGGACGCGAGTAGGCTGGACGTTCGTCCCCCCACCTGAACACCGAAGGATCGCTGTGCCGCCCACCGCCGATGTCAAGTCCGAGCTGGCCGCGGTCCGCGACCCTCGTCCGACGGCACGGGTGGCCGAATTGACCGCGATCCTGCGCTTCTCGGGTGGGCTCCACTCGATCGCCGGCCGCGTCGCCGTCGAGGCCGAGCTCGACTCCGATCAGCTCGCCCGCCGCGTCGCGCGCGACATCATGGAGCTGTACGGGGTGCGCCCCGCGCTCCACCGCGTCCAGGCATCCGGCGGCCCCACGGGCGGCTCGTTCGCCGTGCGCGTGATCGACGGCGGCGAGACCCTTGCCCGCCAGACGGGACTCCTCGACCAGCGCCGCCGCCCCGTGCGCGGCCTGCCGAACAAGCTGACGACGGGCGCCCGCCCCGACCTCGCCGCGGTGTGGCGCGGGGCGTTCCTCGCCGCCGGCACGCTCTCCGAGCCCGGCCGGTC
>NZ_JAAGRY010000057.1 GCF_015707995.1 Microbacterium paulum | reverse complement strand
CCGATCCCGGTGCGTCGCGGCGGCGCGCGACGAGCGACGCGGGCCCCGCGCGCGCCCGAGACGGCGACCCTGCGCGTGCTCGGACGCGATCGGGGACTGCTGGAGGTGACCGGCGCGGGCGGCGAGACGATCGCCGAGCTGTCGGGTCGGCACGCCGAGATCCTGCTGCTGCTCGCGATCCATCGCCAGGGCCTCTCCGCCGATCGCCTCACCGAGCTCGTCTACGGACCGGGGGCCGGTGACGGCACGCTCCGGCCCGAGATGGTGCGGCTGCGGAAGGTGCTCGAGCGGACGGCCCCGCACCTCGTGCCCTCCTCGCGCCCGTACCGGCTGCAGGCCGAGCTCGACACCGACGCGCACCAGGTCATCTCGCTGCTCGACCGGGGCGCGCACCGCGTCGCCCTCTCGGCGTACCGCGGGCCGGTGCTGCCGGACTCGACCGCGCCCGGCGTCGAGGAGTTCCGCGAGTCGGTGCGCCAGGCGCTGCGCGAGGCGCTCCTCACCGAGGCATCCGTCGACGTGCTCCTCGCCTACGCCGACACCGCCGACGGCCAGGACGATGCGGAAGTGCTGCGGCTCGCCCTCGAGATGCTGCCCGCGCGCTCGCCGCGCCGCGCCGGACTCGTCGCCCGCCTGGAGAAGCTCGAGGCCTGAGGTGCGACTATTTCCGGCCCGCGCCCGTGCCGCGACGCGGCGGCTCCTGGCAGAATGGCGGGGACGGAGGCATCCATGACCGATGACAGCCCCACCCCCGACCTCGCCCGGCTCGCCGAGGCGCACGGCATCGCGACGGAGTACTGGTCGTTCTTCGGCGACCGCGTGCAGGTGCCCGCGCCGACGCTGCGCGCGGTGCTGACCGCGATGCACGTCGACACGAGCACGGATGCCGCGGTCGCGGCCGCTCTTGCCGAGGCCGACATCGCGCCGTGGCGGGCGCTCCTGCCGCCCTCGTTCGTCTCGCGCCCCGGCGCCCGCCCGCTGCCGGTGCACGTGCCCGACGGGCACGATGTGCGCCTCGTCGTCGCCCTCGAGGACGGCTCGTGGCGCGACCTGCCGATCCCGAACCAGCAGCCCGTCGCGCGAGAGGTCGACGGCGTGACCGTGTGGCGCATCGAGGTGCCGCTGCCGGGCGACTTCCCCCTCGGGTGGCACACCGTGCACGCCTTCCTCACGCCGTTCGGCTCCGCGGAGGAGACGGCGGCCGCCCACGCAGGCCTGGTCGTCACCCCCGAGCGCATGCCCGACCCGCCGACGCGCCGCGGCCGCTCCCGCGGGTGGGGACTCATGGCGCAGTTGTACTCGGTCCGCTCGCATGCCTCGTGGGGCATGGGCGATTTCGCCGACCTGGGTGACCTCGCCGCGATCGCCGGGCGGGAGGGTGCCGACTTCCTGCTCGTGAACCCCGTGCACGCCGCCGATGTCACGAGCCCGATCGAGCCGTCGCCGTACCGGCCCGCGTCGCGCCGGTTTATCGCACCGCTGTACGTGCGCCCCGAAGACATCCGCGAGGTCGCCTACCTGACCCCCACCGAGCGCGCCGTCGTCGAGGCGGCGCGCACGCCGGTCGCCGCGTCCAACGACGACCCGACCCGGATCGACCGCGACGCCGTATGGGCGGCCAAGCGCGTCGCGCTCGACGCGATCTTCGTCGTGCCGCTGAGCGCCGGCCGGCAGGCCGAGCTCGACGCGTTCGCGGCGGGCGAGGGGCAGCCGCTGCAGGACTTCGCCCTGTGGTGCGCCCTCGAAGAGCACTACGCCGGTGCCGACCGGCCCGCCGAGGCGGCCGACATCGACTCGCCGCTCGTCGCCGAGCTGCGCGACCAGCTCGCGGTGCGCGTGCAGTTCCACGTGTGGCTGCAGTGGATCTGCGATCAGCAGGTCGAACGCGCGCAGGCGGTGGCGAAGGCATCCGGCATGTCGATCGGCGTGATGCACGATCTGGCGGTCGGGGTGCATCCGGACGGGTCGGATGCCTGGTCGCTCCGCGACATGTACGCCCAGGGCATGGCGGTCGGCGCCCCGCCCGACATGTACAACCAGCAGGGGCAGACGTGGAACCAGCCGCCGTGGCTGCCGAGCGCGCTCGCCGAGGCGGCGTATGCGCCGCTGCGCGACATGATCCGCACGCTGCTGCGGCACGCCGGGGCGTTGCGGATCGACCACGTGATCGGGCTCTTCCGGCTGTGGTGGATTCCCGCGGGACTCTCGCCCGCCGCCGGCACCTACGTGCGCTACGACCACGAGGCGATGATCGGGGTGCTCATGCTCGAGGCGCAGCGCGCCGGGGCCGTGCTGATCGGTGAAGACCTCGGCAACGTCGAGCCGTGGGTGCGCGATTACCTGTCCGATCGGGGCATCCTCGGCACGAGCGTGCTGTGGTTCGAGCGCGAGGGCGACGGATTCCGGCCCCCCGAGCAGTACCGCCGGGCGCTCCTCGCGACCGTCAACACGCACGACCTGCCGCCGACGGCGGGGTACCTCGCCGACGAGCACGTCGCGCTCCGCGCGCGCCTGGGCCTGCTCACGCGACCGGTCGAAGACGAGCTCGCCGACGCGGATGCCGAGCGGGCGGCCATGCTCGACCTCTTGCGCGAGCGCGGCCTGATCGGCGACGCGCCGACCGAAGAGCAGATCATCGAGGCGCTCTACGCGCTCCTCACGGCGGCTCCGTCGCAACTGCTCGGCGTCGCGCTCGTCGACGCCGTCGGTGAGCGGCGCGCACAGAACGTGCCGGGCACCGATCTCGAGTACCCGAACTGGCAGATCCCGCTCGCCGGGGCCGACGGGCGCGTCGTGCTGCTCGACGACCTGGCATCCGACCCGCGCTTCCGCGCGCTCGCCGCCGCCGTCGACGCCCGCGTCTGACCCCGCCCCGCGCTCGCGCCGACCCTCGCGCGAGCACCGCAACCTGATGCAACGTTGCGGGGGGTAGCTTCGGCGCATCCGAAATCGCGGCAATGGATGCCGCGAGATCATGCGTCGAAGGAGACAACATGACCATCGTCGAAGAGGGCGTCTCGAGCGTCTATGCGGCACCCGGCCAGCGCGGCGCCGTCGCGAACTACCGCCCCCGCTACGGCCACTACATCGGCGGCGAGTTCGTCGAACCCATCAAGGGCGGCTACTTCGAGAACATCTCGCCGGTCAACGGCAAGCCGTTCACCGAGGTCGGCCGCGGCACCGTCGAAGACATCGACCGTGCCGTGGATGTCGCGTGGCAGGCCTTCGAGTCGTGGAAGAAGACCACGGCCACCGACCGCGCCAACATCCTCAACAAGATCGCCGACCGCATCGAGGCGAACCTCGAGGCCATCGCCGTCGCCGAGACCTGGGACAACGGCAAGCCCGTGCGCGAGACCCTCGCCGCCGACATCCCGCTCGTCGTCGACCACTTCCGCTACTTCGCCGGCGTGCTGCGTGCGCAGGAGGGCTCGCTGAGCCAGATCGACGAAGACACCGTCGCGTACCACTTCCACGAGCCGCTCGGCGTCGTCGGACAGATCATCCCGTGGAACTTCCCGATCCTCATGGCCACGTGGAAGCTCGCGCCGGCCCTCGCGGCCGGAAACTGCGTCGTGCTGAAGCCCGCCGAGCAGACCCCGGCGTCGATCCTGTTCCTCTTCGACATCATCGGCGACCTGCTGCCGGCCGGTGTCGTCAACATCGTCAACGGGTTCGGCATCGAGGCCGGTGCGCCGCTCGCGCAGCACAAGCGCATCCGCAAGGTCGCGTTCACGGGTGAGACGACGACCGGTCGCCTGATCATGCAGTACGCGTCGCAGAACCTCATCCCGGTGACGCTCGAGCTCGGCGGCAAGAGCGCGAACATCTTCTTCGAAGACGTCGCGCGCGCCAAGGACGACTACTACGACAAGGCGCTCGAGGGCTTCACCTTCTTCGCCCTCAACGGCGGTGAGGTCTGCACCTGCCCGAGCCGCGCGCTCATCCAGCGCTCGATCTACGACCAGTTCCTCGGCGACGGCGTCGACCGCGTGTCGAAGATCATCCAGGGCAACCCGCTCGACCCGGCGACGATGATCGGCGCCCAGGCATCCAACGACCAGCTCGAGAAGATCCTGAGCTACATCGACATCGGCAAGGCCGAGGGTGCGAAGGTGCTGATCGGTGGCGAGCGCGTCGACCTCGGCGGCGACCTGTCGGAGGGCTTCTACGTGCAGCCGACGGTGTTCGAGGGTCAGAACAACATGCGGATCTTCCAGGAGGAGATCTTCGGGCCGGTCGTCTCGGTGACCTCCTTCGACGACTTCGGCGGCGCGATCGACATCGCCAACGACACGCTCTACGGCCTCGGCGCCGGTGTCTGGAGCCGCTCGGGCGACACCGCCTACCGTGCAGGTCGGGCGATCGAGGCCGGTCGCGTGTGGACGAACACCTACCACCAGTACCCCGCGCACGCCGCGTTCGGTGGCTACAAGCAGTCGGGCATCGGCCGCGAGAACCACCTGAAGATGCTCGACCACTACCAGCAGACGAAGAACCTGCTCGTCTCGTACGCCGAAGGCGCGATGGGCTTCTTCTAAGCCGACCCCCTTCTGTGAAGGGTCGCGACACGCGGCATCCATCCGGGTGCACACCGCGTGTCGCGACCCCTCGCGGGCGATCGAAGGACGATCCATGACCACCACACTCAGCAGGGTCGCCGTCACCGACGCTGCGGCGGCCCTGCTGCGCCAACTGACGGCGCAACACGGGCCGCTGATGTTCCACCAGTCCGGTGGATGCTGCGACGGCAGCGCCCCCATGTGTTACCCGGTGGGGATGTTCCTCACCGGGTCGTCCGACGTGAAACTCGGCGACCTCGCCGTGGGGCTCGACGACGAGATCGAAGTTTTCATCTCGGAATCGCAGTTCGAGTACTGGAAATACACCCACCGCACGATCGACGTCGTGCCCGGGCGCGGGGCGGGCCTCAGCGTCGAAGGACCGACGGGGAACCGCTTCATCATCCGCTCGCGCATGCTGACGGATGCCGAGTTGGAGGCCTTCGGGCTGGCATCCACCTCTCGCTCCACCGACTGACGGCTCGGCGACGCCAGGAGATTCGGCCAGAACAGGACGATCCGCCAGCGGATCGTCCTGTTCTGGCGTGATCTTCTGTTCTCGCGAACGGCCACCTCTGCCCTCGCGAACGGCCACCGCAGCGCCCGCTACAGCCACCCGTTCTGCTCGGCGATGCGGGCGGCGTCGGCGCGGTTGCGGGCGCCCGTCTTGCCGATCGCGGCGGACAGGTGGTTGCGCACGGTGCCCTCCGACAGGTGCAAAGCACGGGCGATCTCGGCGATCGATCCGCCGGTGCGCGCAAGGCCCAGCACGTCGGTCTCGCGGTCGGTGAGGGGCGAGTCGCCCTGCGTCAGCGAGTCGGCCGCCAACGCGGGATCGACCACACGCAAGCCCTGCGACACCCGGCGCACGGCGTCGGCCAACTGCGCCGCGGGGGTGTCTTTCACGACGAAGCCGGCCGCTCCCGCCTGCATCGCGCGCTTCAGGTAGCCGGGCCGCCCGAACGTCGTCACGATGATCACCCGGCACGCGGGGAGGGCCGTGCGCAGCTCGGCGGCGGCGTGGATGCCATCGATGCCGGGCATCTCGATGTCGATCAGCGCGACGTCGGGCATGGCCGCGCGCGCGGCATCCACGACCTCATCGCCCCGCCCGACTTCGGCGACCACCTCGATGTCGTGTTCGAGGCCGAGCAGGGCCGAGAGTGCGCCCCGCACGAGCGCCTGATCGTCGGCGATCAACAGCCGGATCACAGTCGCACCCGCAACCTCAATCCGCCCAGGTCGCTGCGGCCGACCGAGAGCCGACCGCCCGCCGCCTCGACCCGCTCGCGCAGACCCGCGAGCCCGTGCCCGGACCCCGACCCGGACCCCGACCCGGACCCGCCGAACACCGTGCCATCCACCGCGCCACCCACCCCGTCGCCCCGCACGATCCCCACCCCGTCGTCGTCGATCGTGATCTCGTCGGTGCCGACGCGCACGCGGCAGACGGATGCCTGTGCGTGCCGCACCACGTTCGTCACCCCTTCGCGTACCACCCAACCGGCGAGTTCGCGCCGCTCGGGGGGAACGGCGTCGGTCGTTCCGGGGAGGTCGGGCGAGACTCCCGCGGCCTCGAGCGCGGCACGCGCCGCGGCGAGCTCGCCGGCGATGGTCACCCCGCGGTAGCCGCCGACGGTCGACCGCACGTCGGCGAGGGCCCCTCGGGCGAGCTGCTCGACGTCGGCGATCTCGGCCCGCGCGCGGGTGGGGTCGGCGTCGACGAGCCGTCCGGCGAGTTCGGCTTTGACCGTGATGACGGTCAGCGAGTGGCCGAGGATGTCGTGAATGTCGCGCGCGACGCGGGTGCGTTCGCGCTCCACGGCGAGCACCGCCATGCGGTCGCGGGTGGCGCGCAACTCGTTCATGGCGGCGATGTTGCGGGCGAACGCCGCCATCATCGCCGAGATCGAGACGATGATCGCGGGAATCCAGAAGACGTTCTCGTCCCACCCCTCGGTGAGCACGCCCGCGAGCACAGCGAGGGCGCCGAGGGCGAGCAGGGCCACCCAGGTGGTGCGCAGCGACACCACGGCCATGCCGATGACCACACCGACGTAGGTCCAGAGCCCCCGCACGCCCCAGCCGATCCACGGCGAGAGCGTGAACGACAGGGCGAGCAGGGCGAGGGCCGGCAGCAGGCGCCGGCTTCGGGGCAGGGTCCAGGCGAAGGGCACGCTCGCGAGGAACGCCGCCGCGAACACCAGGCAGAGCGCGATGCCGACCGTCGCGGCGAGCGGGGTGGGCGACGAGGTGATGACGTCGGGTACGACGGTGACCAGCCACAGCAGCGAGAAGACCCCGCCCACGTACCAGCGGCCGGCGGCCCGGGTGAGAAGCGACGTCAGCGGCGCGGGCGACGAGCCCGAGCGGATGTCCCACCCGGGCCCGCCGAACTCGTCGCGCGTCTCGGTCACGACCCTCACTGTAGGCCGGTCAGACGCGCTGGGTGTCGCGCCGGAATGCCCACGTCGTACCCGCGATGAACACGGCCAGCCACACCAGCGCGTTCACGAGCCACAGAGCGTCGAAGCTTTCGCCTGTGAGCGGTGAACGGGCCAGCTCGCCGATGCCGTAGACGGGCGTGAACCTCGCGATCGTCTGCATGAAGTCGGGCATGCTGTTCAGCGGGTAGAACAGGCCGCCGAGGAACGACAGGAACACGACGATCAGGCTCGTCACCTGCGCCGCGTTCTCGCTCGGCATGAGGTAGCCGACGAACAGACCGAGCGTCGTGAAGACGGCGCTGGCGAGCAGCCAGCCGACGAGGCCGGTGACGATCCACTGCACGGCAGTGAGTTGGATGCCAGCGACCGCCCCGGCCACGTAGGTCGCGACCACGGCGAGCAGGCCGAGCACCATGCCGGCGATCATCTTGATGACGATGTTCACGAACGGGTTGAGCGGGGTGAGGCGCAGCTGCCGGCTCCACCCCTGGGAGCGCTCGACGGCGACGGCGGCGCCGGTCTGGGTGGCCGACATCATCGCGCCGTACATCGCCATCGACACCAGGATGTAGGCGGCCACCGACACCCCGCCCTGGGCGAGCGGCACGTCGGTGAGGGCCTCATCGCGCAGCGGCAGGCCGATCAGCACGAACATCACGACGGGGAAGGCCACCGTGAAGAAGAGGGTGCGGCGGTTGCGCAGTCTGCGCTTGAGTTCGATGCCGAGGTAAGTGAGGTTGAAGCCGCCTAACGGCGGCACGCGCCGGTCGAGCGTGACGCGGTCGATGGATGCCGTGCTCATGCGGAGACTCCTTCGGAGGTGAGCGCGAGGAAGACGCTCTCGAGGTTCTGGGCGGTGATCTCGACGTCGCGCGCGGCGGTCTGCGTGAGCAGGTGCCGGGCGATGGCGTCGGAGTCTTTCGTGTGGATCGTGACCCGATCGCCGGCGCATTCCACTTCGGTGGCCCCGGGCAGTGCGCCGAGGGCGACGGGGTCTGCCCCCGGCAGGGTCGCGCGGACGATGCGGCCCGCGACGAGGTTCTTGATCTCGGCGGTCGTGCCGTCGGCGACGATCCGCCCCCGGCTCATCAGCACGATGCGGTCGGCGTATTCGTCGGCCTCGTCGAGGTAGTGCGTCGCGAAGAGCACCGTGCGACCGCGGGCCGCATCGGCGCGGATCGCGCTCCAGAAGGCGCGGCGCCCCTCGACATCCATGCCCGTCGTGGGCTCGTCGAGCACGAGCAGGCCCGGGTCGCTGAGCAGGGCCATCGCGAAGCGCAGCCGCTGCTGCTGACCGCCCGAGCACAGCCCCACCCGACGGTCGGCGAGCTCGGAGATGCCCGCGCGGCGCATCACCTCGTCGAGAGGGCGCGTGTCGGCGAACAGGCTCGCGGTGAGGGCGAGGGTCTCGCGCACCGTGATGTCTTTGAGCAGTCCGCCGGTCTGCAGCACGGCCGAGACGAGCCCGTGCGAGACCGCGCCGCGCGGCGTCTCGCCGAACACGCGCACCGTTCCGCCGTCGGGGTCGGAGAGGCCGAGCAGCATGTCGATCGTCGTGGTCTTGCCGGCCCCGTTCGGGCCGAGGAAGGCGACGATCTCGCCCGCGCGCACGGTCAGATCGACGCCGTCGACGGCGTGCACGGTGCCGAAACTCTTGCGCAGACCTACGGCGTCGACCGCGAGGGTTCTCTGGTTCTCATCCATGCAACCGACTCTGCCGGGGCGTCGCGGCGCAGGCCGCACACGCGCGTCACGACCTCACCGTGACATCCGTCACGGTTTCAGTCTCGTTACAAAACCCCGCTGCGACACGCGCGACGACCGCGCCGGGTGAAAGATAGCCGGAACGGATCGTGCGTCCCGTCGCGATCGTCTTCACACAGCAGAGGTAACACATGGCACTGCATCACTCCACGCGCGCGCGCCTCGTCGGCGCCGCGTCGGCGCTCGGCGTCGCCACGCTCCTTCTCGCCGGCTGCGCCGGCGGCGGCTCGTCGGACGCCACCGGCGACTCGTCGAGCGAGGCGATCATCGTCGGCACCACCGACAAGGTCACGACCCTCGACCCGGCCGGTTCGTACGACAACGGCTCGCTCGCCGTGCAGACCCAGGTCTTCCCGTACCTGGTCAACACCGACTACAACTCCACCGAGGTCGTGCCCGACCTCGCCGAGTCGGCTGAGTTCACCTCGCCGAACGAGTACACCGTGAAGCTCCCCGCGGGCCTCAAGTGGGCCAACGGCCACGACCTGACGTCGTCCGACGTGAAGTTCTCGTTCGACCGCAACCTCAAGATCGCCGACCCCAACGGGGCATCCAGCCTGCTCTACAACCTCGACAGCGTCGAGACGCCCGACGACACGACCGTCGTCTTCAAGCTCAAGACGGCCAACGACCAGGTGTTCCCGTTCATCCTGACGAGCTTCCCGGGCGCGATCGTCGACGAAGAGGTGTTCTCGCCCGACGCCGTCACCCCCGACCAGGAGATCGTCGACGGCGACGCGTTCGGCGGCCCGTACAAGATCACCGCGTGGGACTTCAACAAGTCGGTCGAGTTCACCCCGAACGAGAACTACCAGGGCCTGCTCGCGGCGCCGGAGAACGCCGGGGTCATCCTCAGCTACTTCGCCGAGTCGTCGAACCTGAAGCTCGCCGTGCAGCAGGGTGACATCGACGTGGCCTACCGCAGCCTGTCGGCCACCGACGTCGACGACCTGAAGGGCAACGACGACGTGAAGGTCGTCGACGGCCCCGGTGGCGAGATCCGCTACATCGTCTTCAACTTCAACACGCAGCCCTACGGCGCGACGACCACCGAGGCCGACCCGGCCAAGGCGCTCGCCGTGCGCCAGGCGGTGGCCGACCTCGTCGACCGCGACGCCATCTCGACGCAGGTCTACAAGGGCACCTACACGCCCCTCTACTCCTACGTCCCCGCCGGCTTCACCGGAGCGACCGAGGCGCTGAAGGGCCTGTACGGCGACGGTGAGGGCGGGCCGGATGCCGCGAAGGCGAAGGCCACCCTCGAGGCGGCCGGTGTCACGACTCCCGTCAAGCTCAGCCTTCAGTACAGCCCCGACCACTACGGCCCGTCGTCGGGCGATGAGTACGCGCTGGTCAAGTCGCAGCTCGAGAAGGACGGCCTGTTCCAGGTCGACCTGCAGTCGACCGAGTGGGTGCAGTACTCGAAGGACCGTACCGCCGACGTCTACCCCGCGTACCAGCTCGGCTGGTTCCCGGACTACTCCGACGCCGACAACTACCTGACGCCGTTCTTCCTCGAGAAGAACTTCCTCGGCAACCACTACGTCAACCCGGAGGTCAACGACCTGATCCTCCAGCAGGCGGTCGAGCCGGATGCCGCGAAGCGGACCGCGGAGATCGAGAAGATCCAGGAGCTCGTCGCCGGCGACCTCTCGACGGTGCCGCTGCTGCAGGGCGCACAGGTGGCCGTGACCGGAGCGGATGTCAGCGGGGTGACGCTCGACGCGTCGTTCAAGCTGCGCTTCGCGCCGATCACGAAGTAACCCGCTCCGCGTTCCGACGCGCTGCGCCCGCTCGACGCCCGGGATCACCTCCCGGGCGTCGAGCGGGCCGCGCGAGCGCCGGCACGCGCCTTCGCCCGTAAGGTAGTCACCCATGACCAGCAATGCCGCGGCAGCCGTCGCCGAGCCACCCCCCGCGATGGAGGTGCCGCGTCGCCGCCCCGGTGGTGGCGGTGGCAGTCCGCTGTGGCGCTACATCCTGCTGCGGTTCCTGCTGATCTTCCCCACCGTCCTGATCCTCGTCACGCTGGTGTTCTTCCTCATCCGCATGACGGGCGACCCGATCACCGCCGCCCTCGGCGGGCGCCTGCCGGCCGATCAGCTCGCCGAGCGCATCCACGAAGCGGGCTACGACCGCCCCATCTTCGTGCAGTACCTGGAGTACCTCGGGGAGATCGCCCGCTTCGACTTCGGCACCACGATCACCGACAAGCAGCCGGTCGTGCAGGTGATCGCGACCTACGGCCTGGCCACTTTCGAGCTGGTCGTGTACTCGCTCGTCGTCGCCTTCATCGTCGGCATCCCGCTCGGCATGGTCGCCGCGGCGCTCCGCGACCGGTGGCCCGACGCGATCCTGCGCGTGAGCGCCATCCTCTTCTACGCGACGCCCGTCTTCTTCGCGGGCCTCGTCGCCAAGCTCGTCTTCTCGGTGTGGCTCGGCTGGCTGCCGGTGTCGGGACGGGCGAGCGCCCGCACCGAGATCGCGCTGAACCGCGGGGGCGGCGGCACGGGCATCTATCTCATCGACGCGATCGCCAGCGGCAACCCGAACTACGTGTGGGATGTCCTCTCGCACGCGGTCCTGCCCGCGCTGACGCTGGGCCTGCTGACCGCGGGCATCTTCCTGCGCCTCGTGCGCACGAACGTCATCGGCACCTACAACATGCCCTACATCGACGCGGCGCGTTCGCGGGGTGTGCGGGAGCGGCGCCTCGTGCGCACGCACGCCTACAAGCCCGCGCTCATCCCGATCATCACCGTGATCGGCCTGCAGATCGCGCTGATGCTCGGCGGCGCGGTGCTCACCGAGACGACGTTCGAGTGGAAGGGCCTCGGCTTCCAGCTCGCCGCCTACCTCTCCGCGCGCGACTTCGTGGCGGTGCAGGGCATCGTCGCGATGATCGCGATCATCGTCGCCCTCACCAACTTCGCGGTGGATGTCATCGCCGCCTTCATCGACCCGCGAGTGAGGTACTGACATGGCGCAACGCCGCCTGATCGACCGCTCGAGGCTCGAGCGGCTCCCCGTCATCCATCAGCTGCGCCAGAGCGTGGGTCTGCAGCGCGGCATGCTCGTGGCGGGCCTCGTGCTCACCGGGATCTTCCTGCTGTGCGCGCTCCTCGCCCCGTGGATCGCGCCCTACAGCTACAGCCAGCTGAGCGGCGCCGACGGCGCCAACTTCGGCGCGCAGCAGCCGCCGAGCGCGGCGCATCCGCTCGGCACGACCGTCGGCGGGTACGACGTGCTCTCGCGCGTCATCTGGGGTGCGCAGACCGCGCTCATGGTGGTCGTCGTCGCGATCGCGATGTCGGTCGTCCTCGGCATCGTGCTCGGTCTCGTCTCGGGGTACCTCGGTGGCTGGGTCGACCGCGTGCTGGTCGTCGTGGCGGATGCCATCTACGCGTTCCCGACCCTGCTGCTCGCGATCGTCGTGGCCATCGCCATCAACAACGGCCAGTCGGGCCTCTGGCCCGGGATCATGGCGGCCGCGGCATCCATCACGGTCGTCTTCATCCCGCAGTACTTCCGCGTCGTCCGCGCTGAGGTCGTGCGGGTCAAGAGCGAGGCGTTCGTCGAGTCGGCGCGCGTGATCGGGGCATCCACGCCGCGCATCATGTTCCGGCACGTGCTGCGCAACTCCACCCGCACGCTGCCGCTCATCGTGACGCTCAACGCCTCCGAGGCGATCGCGACGCTCGCCGCGCTCGGCTTCCTCGGCTTCGGCATTCAGCCGACGGTCGCCGCCGAGTGGGGCTTCGACCTCAACAAGTCGATCTCCGACGTCGCGGCCGGTATCTGGTGGACGGCGATCCCGCCGGGCATCGCGATCGTGCTGACGATCCTCGGCATCACGCTGATCGGTGAGAGCCTCAACGACCTCGCCGACCCGCGCCTGCGCGCGCGGCGCCGGTCGAAGGCGTCGCAGACGCCCGCCGACGCGGTGGCCAGCCACCAGCCGACGGCGCAGGAGTTCATGGGAGAGGTGCAGTGATGACCGAGGGCACTCGCCGGGCGCGCGCCCAGGCATCCACGGCCGATACGGCCGGCACGGGCGGCGGGCTCGCCGTCGAGATCCGCGACCTCGACATCTCGTTCTCGATCGACGGCGGCGAGGTGCACGCCGTGCGGGGCGTCTCGCTCGACGTGCACCCGGGCGAAGTGCTCGCGATCGTCGGCGAGTCGGGCAGCGGCAAGACGGTGACGGCGCGGTCGATTCTGGGGTTGCTGCCCGAGACGGCGACCACGCGCGGCGCGGTGATCCTCGACGGCACCGACGTGGTGGGGCTCTCGGGCGAGCGCTTGCGCGAGATCCGCGGCACGAAGGCCGCGATGATCTTCCAAGAGCCCTCGACCGCGCTGAACCCCGTGTTCACGGTGGGGTGGCAGCTCGCCGAGGGACTGCGCGCGCACGGCTCGTACTCGAAGAAGCAGGCGCGCGCGAAGGCGATCGAGATGCTCGAGCGGGTCGGCATTCCCGAGCCCGCGCGCCGCGTCGACGACTACCCGCATCAGTTCTCGGGCGGGCAGAAGCAGCGCATCGTGATCGCGATGGCGCTCGCCCTCGATCCGTCGGTGCTGCTCGCCGACGAGCCGACGACCGCGCTCGACGTGACCGTGCAGGCCGAGATCCTCGACCTGCTGCGGCGGCTGCGCGACGAGACCGGTACCGCGATCGTGCTCATCACGCACAACATGGGCGTGGTCGCCGACCTCGCCGACCGGGTCGCCGTCATGCTGAACGGCGAGGTCGTCGAGACGGCGCCCGTCGCCCAACTGTTCGCGGCCCCTCAGCACGAGTACACGAAGCGGCTGCTCGCGGCGGTGCCGCGCGTGCAGCTGGTCAATCGGCCGCTGCCCGCGTCGGCGGATGCCACGGCGACCCCGGTCGTCGAGGCGAAGGGTCTCGTCATCGAGTACCCCGGCCGCCTCGGCAGCCCGACCTTCCGCGCCGTGCACGGGATCGACTTCTCGATCCGCCCGGGCGAAGTTCTGGGCCTCGTGGGCGAGTCGGGGTCGGGCAAGACGACGATCGGGCGAGCGATCGCGGGCCTGACCCCCGTCGCGGGCGGATCGTTGCGGGTGCTCGACACCGAGATGAACGGCGTGCGCGAGCGCGCGTTCCGAAAGCGCCGGCGCGAGCTGGGCTTCGTCTTCCAAGACCCGGCGACGAGTTTCAACCCGCTCCTCACGATCGCGCAGTGCGTCGCCGAACCGCTCATCGTGCACGGGGGCGCACGCGACGCGGCCGACGCGCGCGACAAGGTCGACGAACTGCTCGAAGCGGTGCAGCTGCCGAAGGCGTACGGCGACCGCTTTCCGCACGAGCTGTCGGGCGGTCAGCGCCAGCGCGCGTCGCTCGCGCGCGCCCTCGCGCTCGACCCGAAGCTGCTCGTCGCCGACGAGCCGACGAGCGCGCTCGACGTGTCGGTGCAGGCGCGGGTGCTCGACCTGTTCGCCGAGCTGCAAGACCGGTTCGGATTCGCGACCCTCTTCATCACGCACGACCTGGCCGTCGTCGACATGCTCGCGCATCGCGTGATCGTGCTGCACAAGGGCCGCATCGCCGAGGAGGGGCCGACCGCCGAGGTGCTCGGCAATCCCCACGACGACTACACCCGCCGGCTCATCGCCTCGCTCTCCGTCCCCGATCCGACGCTGCAGGCCGAGCGCCGCGAGGCCTGGCGGGCGGAGCAGGCCCAGCGGGGCTGAGGGCTGGGGTCGGGGCTGTTGCCCTGGCATCCACCCCCTCACCGACGCAGGAGAAATCACCGAGGCAGGACGGATCCCGCTGCAAACGTCCTGCCTTCGTGATTTCTCCTGCCTCCGTGATGCGGGTCGCGGGGCGACCCCGCGGTCAGCGCGCCGCCGGCTGAGCCCGCGCGATCACCTGGTCGCCGATCCAGCGCCGGTACCGGTCGGGCTGCCATCCGCTCTGGGCGACGAACTGCTGGTATCCGTCCGGCGACATCAGGAAGGACAGCTCGTCGGCCAACGCGTCGGGGTCTCCCTGAGCCGGGATGACGCTCCGCCGAGCGAGCTCGGCGACGAGTCGGCGGTCATCCGCTCTGCGCCGGGCGAGCATCTCCTCGAGCGCGCCGGCGACCAGTTCGTCCGCTCCCGCGGCGCCCAGCAGGACCGTCCACATCGCGATCGCGTTCAGGCCGTCGCCGGCGCCAGCGCCTTGGGTCAACAGCAGGTACTTGGCCAGCATCACCGCGCCTACCTTGGCCACCAGTTCGGTCGCCGCGCCGACCATGAAACTCAGTACTGCGAGTGAGAACACCGTGCCTATTCCGTAATAGAGCCACTTGGAGAATAGTTGCCGGGTGGAGGGAAAGATCAAACACAGGATGAACAACGGGCCGAAGCCCACGAACAGCGCCAGTGCCACCTTGTACGCCAGCAACAGCGCACCGCCGATCACCGCAGGGCCGGCCGTGCCCACCGCACTCATCGTGGTGGCCTGCCTGACCTGACCCAGCAGATCGTCGCGGCCGCCGCTGGATGCAGCGAACGCATTCATCACCGCGAAGGTCGCACCCATCAGGGCGAAATTCCTGTCGATCTTGTCTGCCGGGTCGTCTTCCTCGCCGGTCACCACCCCCATCGCGCTGCGCGGCAGGGTGTCGGACAAAAGCGTGCCGAGATAATCACTGCGGTAGGAGAACGCCATCGCCAGCATCGACACCAAGCCGATCCGCAACGCATTGGTCACCAGCGCCATCATCGGCTCACGCGAGCGACCGGTGACGATCAACCAGGCGTGGAACGCGATCCATGCGGTGACCAGCATGATCAGGAACGAGAGCGCCCACTGCATGAAGCCGCTCAGCATGTTGTCGCGCATCACCGCGACCTTGTCGTCCAGATACAGAAAGATGATCCGAAAGAAAACCCATTGCCCGATGTCACCCATGCCACACCTCGCTGGAGATCGATCCGTGGCCGATCTCAGAGTTCGTCAATCGCCAGTGAATCAGTTGGGAATCAAGCGGTCCGGTGAAACATCCAGAGCCGCCGCGAGCCCCGCCATGGCGATCGCGTCCGCTGCCGGATTGGGCGCGCCATCCAGCGTCTTCTGGCTCAATCGCTGCTGCAGGCCTTCAAGGTAGGCAAGGCGCGCATTGTAGAGATCGGGGTATAGGAAGTTCAACCGCCCTTTTTTGCGAGTCTGGCAGGTAGGAAGCGGCCGCGCAAGCGCCGCTTTGGGCACAGATCGGGCACAGATCGGGGGTTCATGCGTGGGTTTTCGACATCGCGGGGCCACGCAGCGGCTCAGTGCGTAGCCATTTCTCACCGAAACCCGGCACAGGGCCGAGCGCAGCCCTGCGGGGTCGTGGCCGCATCGGATCGGATTCTGCTTTCGCTTCCGGTTGAGTGGCCGGCACCTCGTCACGCGGCCGGCGGCGGGGCGCGCGCTGCGGGCCGGTAGTGCGCTTGCTCCAGCGCGCCGTGCTTCTCGAAGTGGGCGAGGATGGCGCGGATGGCGGTGGGTTCCTCGATGCTGGCGACGATCCGTACCGCGCCGCCGCAGTGGGCGCAGGTGGTGATGTCGATGGAAAAGACCCGCTTGAGCCGTTGCGCCCAGCTCATCGCACGGCGCTTCTGCTCGGGGCTGCGCGGCTCGTCGTGGGCGCTTGCGTCCACTGGCGCCGCATCGCCCGCAGGCCGCTTGCCGCGCCCCGATGGCGTCACCTGCGCGCGCAGATTCGCGTTCGGGGCGAATACGCCGTGGAAGCGGGTGAGATGCGCGCGTGGCGGCGGGACCAGTGCCGCCAGCTTGGCGATGAAGTCCACCGCATCCCATTCGACATGCGTGGTGCCATTGCGCCACGGCGTCTTGAGCTGATACCGCACCCTACCCTGCGGTGAGATCGACAGCCGCTGCTCGCTGATCGCCGGGCGCGTGATGTAGCGGCACAGCTTTTCGAGCTTGTGGCTTTCGTGTGCTTCCGCGGCCACGCCGGCATGCAGCGAGAAGCCGCCGACCTTGCCGGCATCGCCCTCCAGCGAGCCTGCGTCACCGGGCAATGTTTGCAGCGTGACGACCTTGCGGCCAGCGTCGCGACCGGTGGCGATGCGGTAGGTCATCGAACTCATCCGCAGCCCATCCATGCCGTCGTCGCTACCCGCGCTGTCGGACAGGAACACGGATTCGTCTTCGCCTTCGAGCCAGCCGCGGCGCGACAGGTGCCGGCACACGCGATGCGCGATGGTGTTGGCCAGTTCCGTCAGTTGCGCCGATGTGGGCGCACGGGTGCGGTGCAGGCGCGGCTTGCGCTGCGGACGCTCGGTGGTGTCCTCGTACACGCCGTCGAGCCACAGCATTTGGAAGTGGATGTTGAGATTCAGCGCGCTGCCGAAGCGCTGGATCAGGGTCACCGCACCGCATTGCGCCGTATCCCGCGGCACGCCGGCCTGATCGGCAAGCCAACCGGCGATCACACGATGCACGATGCCCAGCACCGGGCCGATCGCCTCAGGCTTGCTGGCGAACAGGAAGCGCAACGGGTACGGAAAACTCAGCACCCATTGCCGCACCGGCCGCGGGCCAAACACCTCCTCCACCAGGTGCCGCGCGCTCTCGGCCATGCGCCGCGCCCCGCAGCTGGGGCAGAAGCCGCGCTTCTTGCAGGAATACGCCACCAGCCTCTCGGCCCGGCACTGCTCGCAGACCACGCGCAGGAAGCCGTGCTCGAGCACGCCGCAGCGCAGGTAGGTCTCGAACTCCTCGCGCACATACTCGGGCAGCGGGCGGTCTTCGGCCTCAAGACGCACGATGAAGTCCGGGTAGTGCGCCTGCACTAGCGCGTACAGCAGCGTGCGCTCGGGAACATGGCGTGCGTAGCTCGGCGCGGCCGCCAGCGCGGTGTTTGCGGCACGGGCGACACGCGGCGCGGCGCGTCCCTCCGGTGCGGTGAGGCACAGCACGGAACGATCCTGCGCATCGACGGCTGCACAGTGTTCCGCGCGGCCTCATCGCCGCCCATCGGCATTTCTCCCGCGCATGGGTAAGACATCGGCGCGGCGCAGCGTAGCAAATCACCTACCTGAGGGCACCTCTAAAAACCCCCGCTCTCGCGCCAGCAGCCCTCAGCAGAGTGCCCCGCTGACGGCATCAGGGTGATCCTCCGGGTACAACAACTGCGGCGCATGACAATCGATCCTGAAGCTGGCCAGAAACCGGCGGACAACCCGCAAAACGGGGATGAGAGTTCCCGACTCGACTGCGGCGCAGAGGGTCAGGTCTAGAATTGTTGCACCGCGTCGCATTCAGCAACAAAGCACAACAACTGCGGCGCATGACAATGAATCCTGAAGCTGGCCAGAAACCGGCGGACAACCCGCAAAACGGGGATGAGAGTTCCCGATTCGACTGTGGCAGCAAGGCGCAGGTCCATGCAGCATTTCATCACTGAGAGACTTTTTCGCCGCCTTCAGGCTGTTGAGGAAGCGTCTGTAGATGCAGCCGCTGCGCGAGCGATTGCAGGCGGCGCAGCAGTGATTCATGGTTGCCGAATCTGCTGCGGCCAGGCCTCCCGCTGACGCAGTGCTGGACCTGCCACGCGCAACCCGAATCGAGGTCTTGTCCGGCACGCTAAAAGAGCAGGTCAAAGATAGCCATGGCCCGCTCCCAGTGCACGCTCTGCGGGTTTTTGACCTTAGGATCGAGGATTTTGAAGGCACGTGCCAGCGCCACCGTCAGCCCGCCGACCAGGCGCGGCAACTCCGCTTCCATCTCATAGCTGTAGGCCAGGTCGAGCGGGGGCACGGCTACCAGCTGATCCAGGATAGGCTGAAGCTCCAGTGCGGTGTCCAGCCCGTCGAAGGCCCGCATGCTCTCCTTGAAGCCGAGCGTCAGCGGCAGGTCGTGCAGCTGGATGACGTCTCGCTGGTTGTCCTTGGCCGTGGCCTGCGCCGCCAGCAACAGATCGTAGACCTTCTGCCGCACGAAATCGTTCAGCCGCGCCAGGTCGTTCTTGTCCACGTCCAGGCCGGCTGCCTCCCGAAAGAGCCGTTCAAACTTCGATACGCCGATGATTTTCGCCATAGTTCTATCTCCTCCTGTCAGACTTACAGTGACACTAACAGCACGGACACCGGGGGCCGGAGAGCCTCCGGTGTCCGTGCTTACGCATTAACGCATGATGCCGGCCGGCGCTATTGCTTCGCGGAGTATAGCGCTATTGCTTCGCGGAGTATAGGAAGTATAAGCGCCCTATTTCTTGATTTCCAACGGTATCCGGAGCCGTGCCAGACCGGCCCCGGACCCTTACCAAAGTCCCCAGCACGCCGAATTCCGTCCGATCCTGCCCTGTCGGCGCCAATCGAGCAGCCCCTGTAGCCCCGTTTTGCCAGCATTGGCCCATCCGGCACGAGCGCCGCCGGGCCGCGCCCGGATGGAACGCGGCCTGAAACCGGTTTCCTGCGTTTTAGTGATGCAAGCCGGGACGCTCGGCCGGCCTGCCTGTGCCAGGCCCGGCTGTCCGGCCACAGTCCAGGAAGATCGTTTTTGGCCAGATGATTCAGGATCCGCTCGATGACCGGCGGGTCTTCGATGCTCGCGATGATCTGGACCGTTCCTCCGCACTTCGGGCAGGTCTCGACATCGATCCGAAACACACGCTTGAGGTGCGTAGGCACGGGCGTTGGCGGCGACGATGCGCTCGACGATCGCGTCGAGCACGACGTCGTCGGGCAGGTCCATCGACAAGATGCTGCCGCTGGTCGACGTCGTCGTGAGCAACGGCGGGTACGGCGGCGCGCAGCAGGCGCTGGCCCATGGCATCCCCTTGGTCGTCGCCGGTCGCACCGAGGACAAGGTCGAGGTCACGGCACGTGTCGGATGGTCGGGTGCCGGCATCGATCTGCGCACGCACCGCCCCTCTCCCGATGCGGTGCGCGACGCCGTGCGCACCGTGCTCGCCGATCGCGCCTACTCCGCCCGCGCGCGCCGGCTCGCCGACGCCTTCGCCGTCGCGCCGGGCCTCGCCGGTCTCGATGCGGTGCTGCGCGAGCTGGCCCCGGCGCCCGCGGTGTGAGGCTGCCTCCGTCAGGCCGCTCTGCGGTCAGCGCCCGCCGAGCCAGCCGACGACCGGGGCGACGAAGCCCCAGATCCAGGCGATGAGGAAGCCGACCGCGAGGGTCGCGCCGACCACCGAGAACCGCGTCTTCAGGCGCCGGCCCTGCGGGGCCACCCCGATCGGCGGCACGGCGGGCGGAGCGGCGGCCCCGGGAGCGGTGAACGGAAGCGCGCCGGCGGGCGCCGAAGCGCCAGTGGGTCGGCGCGGGGCGTCAGCGAAGACGGGAAGCGCGAATACCGTGGGCTCTCCGCGATATTCAGTGGTGCAGGCGGCCTCGCTCCGTGTTCTGGGCCGCCTCCTGCGCCCGGCGCTCCGCCGCGCGCGCCGCATCCGCTAGACTGTTGTGGTTGTCCGTCTGTCTGCGCCCCTCCGGCGTGCGCGGCGGGCACGTGCATCAACCCTCCTGATGCCGGGAAATGCCCGGCATCCGTTCTAGTCCGAAGGAGGTGGGTTAGTGACGCACTCATACCAGTACGAGCTCATGGTCATCCTCGACCCCGAGATCGACGAGCGTCAGGTCGCCCCCAAGCTCGACGGATTCCTCAAGGTGATCACCGGTGACGGTGGCACGATCGAGAACGTCGACGTCTGGGGCAAGCGCCGCCTGGCATACGAGA
>NZ_JAAGRY010000056.1 GCF_015707995.1 Microbacterium paulum | reverse complement strand
CCGAAGCCCCCGCCGCCGAAGGCGCCGAGCCCGCCGAGGGCGAGACCCCGAGCCGCAGCCGCAGCCGTTCGCGCAGCCGCAGCCGCGGTCGCGGCCAGAAGACCGACGGCGCGCAGCCCCAGGCGGGCGGCCAGAACGGCCAGAACGGGCAGGCCGCGCAGAACGGTCAGGCTTCCGAGGCATCCTCGAACAACAACAACGGCAACAACAACGCCAACAGCACCGACGACGCCGACGAGCAGGGCTCGAACCGCGGTCGCCAGCGCAACAAGCGCCGCGGTCAGAACCAGTCGGGCGACGAGTTCGAGACCGAGATCGGCGAAGACGACGTGCTGATCCCGATCGCGGGCATCCTCGACGTGCTCGACAACTACGCGTTCGTGCGCACGACGGGCTACCTGCCGGGCACGAGCGACGTGTACGTCTCGCTCGGCCAGGTCAAGAAGTACAACCTGCGCAAGGGCGACGCCGTCGTCGGCGCGATCAAGCAGCCGCGCGAGGGCGAGCAGTCGAGCCGCCAGAAGTACAACGCGCTCGTCAAGGTCGACGCGATCAACGGCCTGTCGGTCGACGACGCCGCCAACCGCGTCGAGTTCGGCAAGCTCACCCCGCTCTACCCGCAGGAGCGCCTGCGCATGGAGACGGCGCCCGAGAAGCTGACGCAGCGCATCATCGACCTCGTCGCCCCGATCGGCAAGGGTCAGCGCGGCCTCATCGTCGCGCCGCCCAAGGCCGGCAAGACGATCGTGCTGCAGCAGATCGCCGACGCGATCGCGAAGAACAACCCCGAGGTCCACCTCATGGTCGTGCTCGTCGACGAGCGCCCCGAAGAGGTCACCGACATGCAGCGCACCGTCAAGGGCGAGGTCATCGCCTCGACCTTCGACCGCCCCGCCGAAGACCACACGACGGTCGCCGAGCTCGCCATCGAGCGTGCCAAGCGCCTCGTCGAGCTCGGTCGCGACGTCGTCGTGCTGCTCGACTCGATCACCCGCCTCGGCCGTGCCTACAACGTCTCGGCGCCCACGAGCGGCCGCGTGCTGTCGGGTGGCGTGGATGCCTCGGCGCTCTACCCGCCCAAGCGCTTCTTCGGCGCGGCGCGCAACATCGAGAACGGCGGATCGCTCACGATCCTCGCGACGGCGCTCGTCGAGACCGGCTCGAAGATGGACGATGTGATCTTCGAAGAGTTCAAGGGCACCGGCAACAGCGAGCTGCGCCTGTCGCGTCAGCTCGCCGACAAGCGCATCTTCCCGGCGGTCGACGTGAACGCCTCGTCGACGCGTCGCGAAGAGATGCTGCTGAGCCCCGACGAGGTCAAGATCACCTGGAAGCTGCGTCGCGCCCTCGCGGGCCTCGACCCGCAGCAGGCCCTCGAGGTCGTGCTCGGCAAGCTGAAAGAGACCTCGTCGAACGTCGAGTTCCTCGTGCAGATGCAGAAGTCGATCCCGGCCCCCGCGTCGGGTGGCCACAGCCACGGGCACGAGAACAGCATCCGCTGATCGTGTTCGAGTCCGTCGCCGGGCTGATCGCAGAGCACAAGGCGGTCCAGGAGGAGCTCTCCGACCCCGCCGTGCATGCCGACGCGGCGCGCGCCAAGCGCGTCAACCGTCGCTATGCCGAGCTCTCGAAGATCGTCGCCGCGCACGACGCGCTCGTCGCGGCATCCGATGATCTGGATGCCGCGCGCGAGCTCGCGCGCGAAGACGAGGCCTTCGCCGACGAGGTCCCCGGTCTCGAAGAGCAGGTCGCCGCGGCGCAAGAGCGGTTGCGGCGCCTGCTCATCCCGCGCGACCCCGACGACGCGCGTGACGTGATCATGGAGATCAAGGCGGGTGAGGGCGGCGCCGAGTCGGCGCTGTTCGCCGCCGACCTGTTGCGCATGTATCTGCAGTACGCGGCATCCATGGGCTGGAAGACCGAGCTGCTCGATCGGAACGAATCCGACCTGGGCGGCTACAAAGACGTGCAGGTCGCGATCAAGGGGTCGTCGACCGACCCCGCGCAGGGTGTCTGGGCGCATCTGAAGTACGAGGGCGGGGTGCACCGCGTGCAGCGGGTGCCGGCGACCGAGTCGCAGGGGCGCATCCACACCTCGACGACGGGCGTGCTGGTCTTTCCCGAGGTCGACGAACCCGAAGAGGTGCAGATCGATCAGAACGACCTGCGCATCGACGTGTACCGCTCGTCGGGCCCCGGCGGGCAGTCGGTCAACACGACCGACTCGGCCGTGCGCATCACGCACCTGCCGACCGGCATCGTCGTGTCGATGCAGAACGAGAAGAGCCAGCTGCAAAACCGCGAGGCGGGCATGCGGGTGCTCCGCGCGCGCCTGCTCGCCAAGCAGCAGGAAGAGTTGGATGCCGCGGCATCCGACGCCCGTCGCTCGCAGATCCGCGGCATGGACCGCTCTGAGCGCATCCGCACGTATAACTTTCCCGAGAATCGCATCGCCGACCACCGCACCGGGTACAAGGCCTACAACCTCGACCAGGTGATGGACGGGGCGCTCGGCCCGATCATCGAGTCGGCGATCCAGGCCGACGAAGAGGCGCGGCTCGCCGCCCTCGCCGACGGCTGAGTGCGCGGGGCGGGGCGCCGGAACCGATGCGCTCAGCGCATGTTCACGTTCGTGCTCCGCGCGCTCATCTTCGTGGTCTCGGCGGCTTTCGGGCTGATCGTCGCCGACCTCATCCTGCCGGGCTTCCGTATCGACTGGTCCCACTGGTGGGGCTTCGTGCTGGCGGTCGTGATCTTCGTGGTGCTGCAGTCGGTCCTCACCCCGTGGGCGGCCAAAGTCGCGCGCCGGAACGCTCCGGCGCTGCTGGGCGGGATCGGGATCGTCTCGACCTTCATCGCGCTGCTGATCGTGGTGCTGATCCCCGGGGCGGGCCTCGGGATCGGATCGCCGTGGTGGACCTGGCTGATCGCGCCGGTGATCGTCTGGCTCGTGACCGCGCTCGCGACCGTTCTGCTGCCGCCGCTGTTCATCAAGAAGAAGGTCGGCGACCGACGCGACGGATGAGCGGGGCTGGCGGGGAAGCGTTCTCAGCGTCGCCGGTTTCGTCGCAGGACTCTTCTGTGGGTCTTGCGTTGTTCGTAGCTATGTTCTAAACTGAGAGTGGCGGTCACCACCATTCAGGTGGGCGCAGGGAAGAGCCGGCAGGGCCACCGGACGTTGAATGCATCGACGTCTGGAGTGCCATGGACAAGCCGCAGAAGCCGCGCCGCGAGGTGCGGTTCGAAGGCGCCACGCCGGCCGCGCCTGCTGCGCCCGATCCACGGGCCTCGCGCGGTTCGCAGGGCCCGCATGCGGCGTCGGATCCGCGCGGTATCTCTTTTGATCCGCCTCTTGGCCGGCCTCTCGACCCACACTGGGCGGAGCTGTCCGCGCTCGTCGAGCGTGTCGGTGCGAACCGCGCCGAGATGTCGCGGCTGCACGCCGAGCGGGCAGAGCTCTGCGCCGAGGCGCTCGATGTGGTCGCGCGGCGGGTGGCCCAGCGCGAAGCGGCGCACCCCGGCCGCGACGTCGGGGACACGATTCCCCTTCGCGAAGTGCTCGCCGAACTGGCCGCAGCGCTGCGGGTGGGGGAGCGCACGGTCTCAGGCTGGCTCGGTGACGGCGCGGCGCTCGTGGACACGTACCCCGCGACACTCGACGCGCTGCGCGAGGGCCGCATCGACGAACGGCACGCATCGGCGATCATCGACGCCGGGGCACTTCTCGACGACGGCGTGCGCGACGAGTACGAGCGTCGGGTGCTGGTCATCGCCGAGACGGCGACCGCTCCCGAACTGCGCGACACGGCGCGCGTCGTCGCCGCGCGGCTGCAGCCCTCGATCGTCGACGAGGCCCGACGCGACGCGCTCGCGCAGCGCCAAGTGAAGACCTACGGCCTGCGCGGCGGACTCTCGCGATTGCTGTTGGACGCCCCGGCGGCGCTCGTGCAGGGCATTTTCGAACGCGTCACCGACATGGCGGGTGCCCTCACCGACGAGCCCGGTGCCGAGCTGGCCGCCGAAGCCGGTGCGGAGCCCGCAGATCGCTCGGAGTGCGAGCCCGCCGACACCCGCACGCTCGACCAGCGCCGGGCCGACATCCTGTGCGATCTGTTGCTGACCGGTGTTCCCGCCGTGGGCGGCGACGCCGGTCTGGGAGCGATTCGTGCGACCGTCCACGTCACCATCCCGGTCCTGACGCTCGCGGGCCTCGACGACACTCCGGCGGTACTCGACGGACACGGGCCGATCGACGCCGAGACCGCCCGCGTGCTGGCGGGGGCGGCGCCGGTGTGGCAGCGGGTCATGATCCACCCGGTCACCGAAGAGCCGCTGCGCCTCGACACCTATCGGCCGAGCAAGCGCCTGCGCCGACTGCTGAACGCCCGCGACCGCACCTGCCGGTGGCCCGGATGCCGCCGCTCCGCGACCCGGTCAGAGGCCGACCACACCGTGGCCTGGGAAGACGGCGGCACCACGTGCGCCGCGAACCTCGCGATCCTCTGCAAAGGTCATCACACCCTCAAACACGCCTCCGCGTGGACTGTGCGTCAACTCGGCGGGGGAAGCCTCGAGTTCACGTCGCCGACCCGGCGACGATACCGAAACGACGTCCCCGCAGTCGTCGAGGCCACCGGATCACGACTTGGCCCACCGCCCTGGCGACGCTTGCTCGAAGCCCACCACCATCCCGGGGACGCCCCGCCCTTCTGAGCGCGCACGATCGCGGTCAGAAGGATCAGGCCGTTCCGCTCGCCTCAGATGTAGTACTCCGGCGTCGTCAGCAGCGCCCGCGTGTCGTCGCCCGCGCGCCGCGCGCGCGACTTGGCGGGAACGCCGACGAGGATCGAGTCTTCCGGGGCATCCTTCGTCACGACCGCATTCGCGCCGACCGCCGATCCCGCCCCGATCGTGATCGGTCCGAGGATCTTCGCGCCCGCGCCGACCGCGACCCCGTCGCCGAGGGTGGGATGCCTCTTGCCGCCCTCGCGCGTGCGGCCGCCGAGCGTCACCCCGTGATACAGCATCACGTCGTCGCCCACTTCGGCGGTCTCGCCGATGACGACGCCCATGCCGTGGTCGATGAAGAAGCGGCGCCCGATCACCGCACCCGGGTGGATCTCGACGCCGGTGAGCCAGCGCGTCAGCTGCGAGAGAGCCCGCGCGGGGAACCGCCACCCGCGCGTCCACAGCGCATGCGCGAGCCGGTACGACCAGATCGCGTGCAGCCCCGAATAGAGCACCGCGATCTCCCACGCGCTGCGTGCGGCCGGATCGCGCAGTTTCGCCGAGGCAAGGTCTTCCCGCAGTCGCGCACGCGCCCCCAGACGCTCGACGCGAGGCATGTCACCGTCGCTCACGCCGGCACCTCTTCCTTCAGGTGCGCATACAGCGCCGTCGAGAGGTAGCGCTCACCGGCATCCGGCACGATCACGACGATGCGCTTTCCCGCCGACTCGGGTCGCGCCGCGATCTCGAGCGCCGCCCACACGGCCGCACCCGCCGACATGCCGGCGAGGATGCCTTCGCGCGTCGCCAGCTCGCGCGCGACCTCGATCGCGTCGTCGAACTGCACGTCGACGATCTCATCGATCAGCGAACGGTCGAGCACCGCGGGCACGAAGTTCGGCCCGATGCCCTGAATGCGGTGCCCGCCCGCGCGCCCCTCGCTGAGCACGGGGGAGTCCGCAGGCTCGACCACGACCACCTTGACGTCCGGGCTCCGCTCTTTGAGCACCTGCCCGACGCCGGTCACGGTGCCGCCGGTGCCCGATCCCGCGACGAACACGTCGACCCGCCCGTCGGTGTCGCGCCAGATCTCTTCCGCCGTCGTGCGGCGGTGGATCGCCGCGTTCGCGGCGCTCTCGAACTGGTGCGCGAGCACCGCGCCGGGCGTCTCGGCGGTGATCCGCTCGGCGGTCGCGACCGCCTCGGTCATGCCTTTGTGCGGATCGGTGAGCACCAGCTCGGCCCCGTAGGCCTTCAGCAGCGCCCGCCGTTCCTTCGACATCGAGGCAGGCATCGTCAGAACCACCCGGTAGCCGCGCGCCGCACCGATGAGGGCGAGCGCGATGCCCGTGTTCCCGCTCGTCGACTCGACGATCGTGCCGCCGGGCTGCAGCGCGCCCGACTGCTCGGCCGCCTCGACGAGCGCGTACCCGAGACGGTCCTTGACCGATCCGCCCGGGTTGTAGAACTCGAGCTTGACGACCACTTCGGCGCCCTCGGCCACGCGGCCCTCAGGGAGTGCGTTCAACCGCACCAGCGGTGTGTCACCGAACGCGTGGGTGATGTCGGGGACGATGCCTGCCACGTGTCGTCTGCCTCAGAGCCCGGCGGGCTCGTCGCGCAGGTTCTCGAACAGCACGGTCGAGAGGTAGCGCTCGCCGAACGACGGCACGATCACGACGATGTTCTTGCCTTCGGCCTCGGGGCGGGCCGCGACCTGCAGCGCGGCCCAGATCGCGGCGCCCGACGAGATGCCGACCAGGATGCCTTCCTTCGTTGCGACCTCACGAGCGGTGCGCAGCGTGTCGTCGAGCGACACGTCGATGACCTCGTCGATCACGGTGCGGTCGAGGATCTCGGGGATGAAGTTCGCGCCGATGCCCTGGATCTTGTGCGGCCCGGCCTTGCCCTCGGTCAAGAGCGGCGAGTCCGCCGGCTCGACGGCGATGACCTGGGCATCCGGCACCCGCTCCTTGAGCACCTGGCCGACGCCCGAAATCGTGCCGCCCGTGCCCACGCCCGCGACGAAGTAGCCGACCTCGCCGTCGGTGTCGCGCAGGATCTCCTCGGCGGTGGTCTGCCGGTGGATCTCGACGTTCGCCTGGTTCTCGAACTGGCGGGCGAGGATCGCACCGGGGGTCTCGGCGGCGATCTCCTCGGCCTTCGCGACGGCGCCCTTCATGCCGAGGGACGGCTCGGTGAGCACGAGCTCGGCGCCGTAGGCCTTCAGCAGCAGCCGGCGCTCGATCGACATCGAGGCGGGCATGGTGAGGATCACCTTGTAGCCGCGCGCCGCGCCGACCATCGCGAGCGCGATGCCGGTGTTGCCGCTCGTGCCCTCGACGATCGTGCCGCCGGGCTGCAGCTCTCCCGACGCCTCGGCGGCGTCGACGATGGCGATGCCGAGACGGTCTTTGACCGACGATGCGGGGTTGTAGAACTCGAGCTTCGCGAGCACGGTGCCGGGAAGGCCCTCGCTGACACGGTTGAGGCGGACGAGCGGGGTGTTGCCGAATGCGCTGGTGATGTCGGGGTGGATGCCGGACATGGGATGCCTTTCGTGCGGTGACGACGGAGTCGGGTGCCGGGCTCTGCCCGGGTGCGCTCCAGCCTAGGCGGCGGAGCATCTCGGGGCGCCGAATATGACGAACTGCCGCGGCTAGGCTGGGTGTACCCATGAGCACTCTGTCCCCCTCCGGCGCGCCCCGCGCGCACGAGGCATCCGTTCGCCTGTCGACGCTCGTCGCCCGCGCGACGGAGACCCTCGCGGATGCCGGTGTGCCGAGCCCCGACGTCGACGCCGAACTGCTCGCGGCGCACGCGTTCGGTCTCACGCGGGGCGCTCTCGCGGCGGCGGCGATCCGCGGCGACGACGCTCCGGCGGGCACCGCCGCGTTCGACGAGCTGATCGCGCGTCGCGCGGCCCGCGAGCCGCTGCAGCACCTCACGGGCCTCGCCCCCTTCCGTCACCTCGAACTGCGCGTCGGGCCGGGTGTGTTCGTGCCGCGACCCGAGACCGAGATGGTCGCCCAGCTCGCCATCGACGCCCTGCGCGCGGTGCCCGATGCCGCCCCGACCGCGGTCGACCTCGGCACCGGTTCGGGCGCGCTCGCGCTCGCGATGGCCACCGAGGTGCCGCACGCGCGCGTGCACGCCGCCGAGAACGCGGTCGACGCGTTCATCTGGGCGAAAGAGAACTTCGCCGCCCACGCGCCGGGCGCCCGGCTCGCCTTCATCGATCTGGCATCGGCCTTTCCCGAACTCGACGGAGAGGTCGCGGTGCTCGTCTCGAACCCGCCGTACGTTCCGGATGCCGCGGTGCCCCGCGATCCCGAGGTGCGGTACTGGGATCCGCCGTCGGCGCTCTACGGCGGCGAAGACGGCCTCGACGTCGTGCGCACCCTGTCGCAGGTCGGGCTGCGGCTCCTGCGCCCGGGCGGCACGCTCGTGATCGAGCACGGCGAATGGCAGGGCGCGCCCATCCGCGAACTGTTGGCGCGCGACGGCTGGCGCGCGACGGCGACCCACCCCGACCTCACGATGCGCGACCGCGCCACCACCGCTCTGCGTCCCTGACCCTCCGCCGTAGACTGGAGCGGATATGTCTGAGCTCTTCGACTGCCGCGACTCCGAGCAGCTGCTGCCCGGAATGCGCCGGGCACGGCAGGCCATCGCCCGAGGCGAGCTCATCGTGCTGCCGACCGACACCGTCTACGGCGTCGGCGCCGACGCGTTCAGCGCGGCGGCCGTCGCGCGTCTGCTCGCCGCGAAGGGCCGCGGGCGCCAGTCGCCGCCGCCCGTGCTCGTCGCGGGCCTCGCGACCATGCGCGCGCTCGTCTCCGAGGTGCCGGAGCCCGTCGAGCGTCTCGTCGAAGCCTTCTGGCCGGGCGGCCTCACGATCGTGCTGCCCGCGCAGCCCTCGCTCTCGTGGGATCTCGGCGACACCGGCGGCACCGTCGCGGTACGGATGCCCGCCGACCGCATCGCGCTCGAACTCCTCGAAGAGTGCGGCCCGCTCGCCGTGTCGAGCGCGAACCTCACCGGGCGCGCCGCCGCGATCGACGTGCACGACGCGGAACGGATGCTCGGCGACTCGGTGTCGGTGTACCTCGACGGGGGCGCGTCGAAGACCGGGGTCGCCTCGACCATCATCGACGCCACGGGCCTCGTCACAGGGTCTTCCCGTCCCGTGCGGGTGCTGCGTGATGGTGTCGTGCGGCGAGAGCAACTGCGCGACGTGCTCGGCGACCTGCTCGAGCCCGACCCCGACGACGCGTACGGAGAGGCCGACCGGCGCCCCGAGCCGCCGGTACGCCCTTCGTCGTGAAGTGCTACGTCTTCACCGTCATCCTGACGGCGGTCGCCACCCTCGCCTTCACGGCGATCGTGTGGCGGATCGGCCTGCGGTACCGGCTCTATCCCGAGATCCGCGAGCGCGACGTGCACACGACGCCCAAGCCCCGGATCGGCGGCGTGGCGATGTATCTCGGGGTGCTCACGGCGTTCGCGCTGTCGGCCAAGGTTCCCTACTTCTCGATCATCTGGACGGAGCCGGCGACCGTCTGGTCGATCCTCGCCGCCGCCGGACTCATCGTGCTCGTGGGCGTCGCCGACGACCTGTGGGATCTCGACTGGATGATCAAGCTCGGCGCGCAGTTCCTCGCGGCCGGGATCGTGGTCGGCTTCGGCGGCATCCAGATCTACTTCATCCCGTTCGGCGGCCAGATCGTCGTCTCGAGCTGGGTCAGCTTCGCGCTGTCGGTGCTCGCGATCGTCATCGTCATGAACGCCGTCAACTTCATCGACGGGCTCGACGGGCTCGTCGCCGGCGTCGCCCTCATCTCGAACGTGGTGTTCTTCGTCTACACCTACATCGTGGCGCGCGACACCGGGGCATCCAGCTACTCGAGCCTCGCCTCGTTCATCGCGGTCGTGCTGATCGGCGTGTGCATCGGCTTTCTGCCGCTCAACTGGAACCCGTCGAAGCTCTTCATGGGCGATTCTGGCGCCCTGCTGATCGGCCTGCTGATGGCGACCGCGGCGATCGTGTTCACCGGAAACCTCGACCCGCGCCTGCTCGGCGACAACGACGTCTTCGGTCGGTCGCAGCTGCTCGGTGCGTTCATCCCCATCCTCCTGCCGGTCGTCGTCGTGCTGCTGCCGCTGCTCGATTTCGGCATGGCGATCATCCGGCGCATGGGCAAGGGGCTGTCGCCCTTCTCGCCCGACCGCAAGCACCTGCACCACCGCATGCTCGACATGGGCCACAGCGACCGCGCCGCCGTGCTCGTCTTCTACGCCTGGACGGCGGTCGTCTCGATCGGCGTGCTGCTGATGTACATCGGCACGAGCCAGGCCTGGCCCGGCGACTACTGGCTCGGCGTGGGCTATCTGCTGCTCGGTGCTGGCGCCTGCATCGTCGTCACCCGCCTGCCGCGGCGCGGACGCACCGTCGCGACCCCCGACCACACCCCTGAACAGAGGACCGCATGACCGAGGCATCCGCCCCGAACCCCCGCCGCACACCGAAAGAGGTCTCGAGCAACCCTCTGCTCCGTACCACGCTGATCTGGTCGGCCGTCGTCACCGCCGGGCTCGCGATCGTGGGAGCGATCATCGGCTATGCCGTAACCGGCACGTCGGGGCTCTGGAGCGCGCTGGTGGCGGTCCTGCTGGCCGCCGTCTTCCTCGGCCTGACGGCGGGAACGATCCTCGTCGCGAACCGCTGGTACGGCGATCCGCTCTACACGCCGATCTTCTTCGGTGCGGTGATGGGCGGCTGGATCGTCAAGTTCGCCCTCTTCATCGTCGTGCTGTTCGTGCTGCGCGGCGCCCCGTGGCTGAACAACACGGTCTTCTTCATCGCACTGGTGGTGAGCGTCATCGCATCGCTCGCTATCGACGTCGTCGTCATGCTGAAGATGCGCGTGCCGCATGTCGGCGACGTGACGCTGCCGACCCTCGCCGACATCATCGACGAAGCGCGCCGATCGTCGGTGCCCGAAATGCCCCCGACGCCCCCGGAAGAGGGGGGCGAGCCCGCCCGCTCCACCGAGGCGGACGAGAACCCGCCGAGAGGCTGATAGTCTGTCTCTGCGCCCGTTAGCGCCGCCCTACACCCAGGAGTGCAACGCGTGCGCAGTGACGCTCACACCGACCATCGTCGCCCCGGTTCGCCGGTGCCCCGAAGCTGGAGCCAGCGCTGTTTACCCAAGCTGCGACATTGATCGCCAAGACCGCCGAAGACGGCGGCGAGTTCCACGGACCCTCCATCTCGGAGTTCTTCCCTGACGTCCTGTTCACGATCGCGGGCATCCCGGTCACGCGCATCCACCTAATCCAGTTCCTGGCGACGGCCGCGATCGTCCTGATCTTCACGCTCGGCACCCGCCGCATGCAGATCGTGCCGGGCCGATTCCAGAGCCTCGTCGAGATGGGCCTCGACTTCGTCCGCGTCAACATCGCCGAAGACCTCCTCGGCAAGAAGGACGGCCAGCGGTTCCTGCCGATCCTCACGACGCTGTTCTTCATGATCCTGTTCTTCAACCTGACGGGCATCATCCCCGGGCTGAACATCGCAGGCACCGCGATCATCGCCGTTCCGCTCGTGCTGGCGGTCGTCAGCTACGTGACCTTCATCTACGCCGGCATCAAGAAGAGCCCGAAGAACTTCTTCAAGAACTCGCTCTTCCCCTCCGGTGTGCCGTGGCCGATCTACATCATCGTCACGCCGATCGAGCTCATCTCGACGTTCATCATCCGTCCCGTCACGCTGACGCTGCGACTGCTGATGAACATGATGGTCGGCCACCTCCTGCTCGTCCTGTTCTTCTCGGCGACGCAGTTCTTCCTCTTCACCCTCGGCGGGTGGTGGTCGGCGCTCGCCGCCGGCTCGCTCGCCTTCGGGTTCGTCTTCACTCTGTTCGAACTCCTGGTGGCCGTCCTCCAGGCCTACGTCTTCACCATCCTCACCGCGGTCTACATCCAGCTCGCGGTGGCAGAAGAGCACTGAGCGGGCGAGGCTCCCGCCTCTCCCACCCAACCCCCGAAAGGAAAACACCCGTGGACGCAACTACGGTTCTCGCCGAGGTCACCGGCTCCATCGCGACGGTCGGCTACGGCCTCGCCGCCATCGGTCCCGCCATCGGCGTGGGCATCGTCGTCGGCAAGACGATCGAGGGCGTCGCCCGTCAGCCCGAGCTGGCCGGTCGCCTGCAGGTCCTGATGTGGATCGGTATCGCCTTCACCGAGGCGCTCGCCTTCATCGGCATCGCCACCGCCTTCATCTTCGGCTTCTGATCTGTCACACCACACGTAAGGAGACAGGATGCTGAATCTTGTCGCGTACGCCGCGGAAGAGGGCGAGTCGCACAACCCGCTCCTGCCGGCGCCGTACGACATTCTGTGGTCGTTCGTCTGCTTCGTCATCATCCTGTTCGTCTTCTGGAAGATCGCTCTTCCGAAGATGAAGGATCTGCTCGACAAGCGGTCGGCAGCCATCGAAGGCAACATCGCCAAGGCCGACGAGGCTCAGCGCAAGGCCGAGGCCGCGCTCGAGGAGTACACGGCGCAGCTGGCCGACGCCCGCAAAGAGGCCGGTCAGATCCGCGACGCCGCGCGTGAGGACGGCAAGAAGATCGTCGCCGAGGCGAGGGACCAGGCATCCGTAGAGGCATCCCGCCTGATCGCCGCCGCCCACACGCAGATCGAGGCCGAGCGCCAGAGCGCGCTTGTCTCGCTGCGCAGCGAAGTGGGCACGCTCGCCCTTGACCTCGCCGGGCGTGTCATCGGCGAGTCGCTCTCCGACGATGCCAAGGCGAAGGGGGTCGTCGACCGCTTCCTCGCCGACCTCGAGTCCTCCGAGACGGCGGCCAAGTAATGGGCAGCGCGACCACTCAGGCGCTGACGGCGACGACGGCGGCGCTGAACGCGGCGACGGTCGACGACCTGGGCGTCGCCCGCGAGCTGTTCATCGCGGCGCGCACGATCGGCGAGTCGTCGCACCTGAGCGGCGCGCTGTCGACGTGGGGCGTTCCCGGTGAGGCGCGCGCGGGCGTCGCGGCGCAGGTGTTCGCCACGTTCACCCCGACCACGGTGGCGCTCCTGCGCACCGCGGTCGCCGAGCGCTGGTCCGACACCGCAGACCTCATCTCGGGCATCGAAGAGCTCGCGATCCGTGCGGCGGCGAAGGCCGCTCCGGCCACCGATCTCGAGCAGGAGCTGTTCGAGGTGCTGCGCGTCGTCGCCGACAACCCCGAGCTCGAGCTCGCGCTCGGCAGCCGCCTCGCCGACAGCGCCGGAAAGGGTGCTCTCGTCGAGTCGATCCTGACCACGCGCGCGAGCGCGGCGACGACCCTCGTCGTGTCGGAGCTCGTGCAGCAGCCCCGCGAACGCCGTGTGCGCTCGCTCCTCACCCGCGCGCTGCGCATCGTCGCCGACCAGCGCGGTCGTACCGTCGCGACCGTGCACGTGGCGCGTCCGCTCGACGCAGCGCAGACCGACCGGCTGCGCGCGGCGCTGTCGGAGCGCACCGGCTCCGACATCGCCCTGAACGTCGTGGTGGATGCCTCTGTCGTCGGCGGCGTCCGCGTCGAGATCGGCGACGAGGTCATCGACGACACCGTGTCTTCGCGCTTGAACGACCTGCGGCAGCGCCTCGCAGGCTGAGAACTTTTCACTCCCACAAGAAGGAACACCATGGCAGATCTGACCATCAGCCCCGACGTCATCCGTGACGCGCTGAAAGACTTCGCCGCCGCGTACGAGCCCACGGCCGCCGCCGCCACCGAGGTGGGCACGGTCGTCGATGCCGCCGACGGCATCGCCCACGTCGAGGGTCTTCCCGGCGTCATGGCCAACGAGCTGATCCGCTTCGACAACGGCGTGGAGGGTCTCGCGCAGAACCTCGACGAGCACGAGGTCGGCGTCGTGGTGCTCGGTGAGTTCTCGGGCATCGAGGCGGGCCAGAAGGTCACGCGCACCGGCGAGGTGCTCTCGGTCGCCGTCGGCGACGGCTACCTCGGCCGCGTCGTCGACCCGCTCGGCAACCCCATCGACGGTCTCGGCGAGATCGCGACCGAGGGCCGCCGTGCCCTCGAGCTGCAGGCGCCGGGCGTCATGAGCCGCAAGAGCGTGCACGAGCCGATGCAGACCGGCATCAAGGCCATCGACGCGATGATCCCCGTCGGCCGCGGCCAGCGTCAGCTGATCATCGGCGACCGCCAGACCGGCAAGACCGCGATCGCGATCGACACGATCATCAACCAGAAGGACAACTGGGCGTCGGGCGACGTCAACAAGCAGGTGCGCTGCATCTACGTCGCCATCGGCCAGAAGGGTTCGACGATCGCCTCGGTCAAGGGTGCGCTCGAAGACGCCGGGGCCATGGAGTACACGACGATCGTCGCCGCTCCCGCCTCCGACCCCGCCGGCTTCAAGTACCTCGCCCCCTACACCGGCTCGGCCATCGGCCAGCACTGGATGTACGGCGGCAAGCACGTGCTCATCATCTTCGACGACCTGTCGAAGCAGGCCGAGGCCTACCGTGCCGTCTCCCTGCTCCTCCGCCGCCCGCCGGGCCGCGAGGCATACCCCGGCGACGTCTTCTACCTGCACTCGCGTCTGCTCGAGCGTTGCGCGAAGCTCTCCGACGACCTCGGCGCCGGCTCGATGACGGGCCTGCCCATCATCGAGACGAAGGCCAACGACGTCTCGGCGTACATCCCTACCAACGTGATCTCGATCACCGACGGCCAGATCTTCCTGCAGTCCGACCTGTTCAACGCCAACCAGCGCCCCGCGGTCGACGTGGGTATCTCGGTCTCGCGCGTCGGTGGTGACGCCCAGGTCAAGTCGATCAAGAAGGTCTCGGGCACGCTGAAGCTCGAGCTCGCCCAGTACCGCTCGCTCGAGGCGTTCGCGATGTTCGCCTCCGACCTCGACGCGGCCAGCCGTCGTCAGCTCGAGCGCGGCGCGCGTCTGACCGAGCTGCTCAAGCAGCCGCAGTACTCGCCGTACCCCGTCGAGGAGCAGGTCGTCTCGATCTGGGCCGGAACGAACGGCAAGCTCGACTCGATCGAGGTCGAAGACGTGCTGCGGTTCGAGCGCGACCTGCTCGACTACCTCAAGCGCAACACGACCATCCTCGACACGCTGCGCGAGACCAACGTGCTCGATGACGCGACCGTGGCCGAGCTCGACAAGGTCACCGACGCGTTCATCCTCGAGTTCCAGGGCGGCAAGGGCCAGGCCATCAACAAGCCCGGCCACGAAGAGGTCGCCTCGGCGAGTGCCGACGACGTGAACCAGGAGCAGATCGTCAAGGGTCGCCGCGGCTGAGCCGCGCTACCCGCTGATACAGGACATCCATGGGCGCACAACTCCGGGTCTACAAGCAGAAGATCGCTTCTGCTCAGACGACCAAGAAGATCACGAAGGCGATGGAACTCATCGCGGCTTCGCGCATCCAGAAGGCGATGGCGCGCGTGCGCGCCTCGTCGCCCTTCGCGCGGGCCGTGACGCGTGCCGTCTCCGCCGTGGCGACGCACTCCAACACCCAGCACCCGCTGACAACCGAGCGCGAGAACATCCGCCGCTCGGCGGTCGTCATCTTCGCCAGCGACCGCGGCCTGGCCGGCGCGTTCAACTCGCAGATCCTCCGTGAGGGTCTGCAGTTGGGCGAGCTGCTGCGCACGCAGGGCAAAGAGGTCGAGTACTTCCTCGTCGGGCGCAAGGCCGTCGGATACTTCCAGTTCCGGCGCATGCCGTCGGCGGGCGAGTGGGTCGGCGACACCGACACGCCGCACTTCAACACCGCCGAGCAGATCGCCGGCGCGCTGCTGGATGCCTACGACCGCGGCGGTGACGAAGAGGGTGGCGTCGACGAGATCCACCTGGTCTTCAACCGCTTCGTCAGCATGATGATGCAGGAGCCGCAGACCGTGCGTCTGCTGCCCCTCGAGGTCGTCGAGGCCGACGAGGTCGCCGAGCCGACGAGCGGCCCGACGCAGGTGTATCCGCTGTACGAGTTCGAGCCGAGCCCCGAGGTCGTGCTCGACGCGCTGCTGCCGGTCTACGTGCAGAGCCGCGTGTTCAACGCACTGCTGCAGTCGTCGGCCGCCAAGCACGCCGCGACCCAGAAGGCCATGAAGAGCGCGTCGGACAACGCCGACAACCTCATCACCGACTACACCCGCCTGCGCAACAACGCGCGTCAGGCCGAGATCACTCAGCAGATCGCCGAGATCGTCGGCGGCGCCGACGCCCTGGCATCCGGCAAGTAATTCCCACCGAAAGAGACAGACAATGACTGCCACCGCCACCGCCGAAAAGGCCGAGACGACGGTCGTCGGGCGCGTTGCACGCGTCACCGGCCCGGTCGTCGACATCGAGTTCCCGCACGATGCGATCCCCGACATCTACAACGCGCTGAAGACGACGATCACGATCGGCGACGACTCGGCCGAGATCACGCTCGAGGTCGCGCAGCACCTCGGCGACGACCTCGTGCGCGCCATTTCGCTCAAGCCCACCGACGGCATGGTCCGCGGCCAGGAGGTGCGCGACACGGGCGGCCCCATCACTGTCCCCGTCGGCGACGTCACCAAGGGCAAGGTGTTCAACGTCACCGGTGACATCCTGAACCTCGAGCCGGGCGAGCAGGTCGAGATCACCGAACGCTGGGGCATCCACCGTCAGGCGCCGAACTTCGACCAGCTCGAGTCGAAGACGGAGATGTTCGAGACCGGCATCAAGTCGATCGACCTGCTGACCCCGTACGTGCAGGGTGGCAAGATCGGCCTGTTCGGCGGCGCCGGCGTCGGCAAGACCGTGCTCATCCAGGAGATGATCCAGCGCGTCGCGCAGGACCACGGTGGCGTGTCGGTGTTCGCCGGTGTCGGCGAGCGCACCCGTGAGGGCAACGACCTCATCGGCGAGATGGAGGAGGCGGGCGTCTTCGACAAGACCGCCCTCGTCTTCGGCCAGATGGATGAGCCGCCGGGAACGCGTCTGCGCGTGGCCCTGTCGGCCCTCACGATGGCGGAGTACTTCCGCGACGTGCAGAAGCAGGACGTGCTGCTGTTCATCGACAACATCTTCCGCTTCACGCAGGCCGGCTCCGAGGTCTCGACCCTGCTCGGCCGCATGCCGTCGGCCGTGGGCTACCAGCCGAACCTCGCCGACGAGATGGGTGTGCTGCAGGAGCGCATCACCTCGACGCGCGGTCACTCGATCACCTCGCTGCAGGCGATCTACGTTCCCGCCGACGACTACACCGACCCGGCCCCGGCGACGACCTTCGCGCACCTCGACGCGACGACCGAGCTGAGCCGTGAGATCGCGTCGAAGGGCCTCTACCCGGCCATCGACCCGCTCACCTCGACGAGCCGCATCCTCGACCCGCGCTACATCGGCGCCGACCACTACCGTGTGGCCACCGCCGTGAAGCAGATCCTGCAGAAGAACAAGGAACTGCAGGAGATCATCGCGATCCTCGGTGTCGACGAGCTCTCCGAAGAAGACAAGATCGTCGTCTCGCGCGCGCGCCGCATCCAGCAGTTCCTCTCGCAGAACACCTACATGGCGAAGAAGTTCACCGGTGTCGAGGGCTCCACGGTGCCGATCAAGGAGACGATCGAGTCGTTCGACGCGATCGTCAAGGGCGACTTCGACCACGTGGCCGAGCAGGCCTTCTTCAACGTCGGTGGCATCTCCGACGTCGAAGAGAAGTGGGCGCAGATCCAGAAGGAGAACGGCTGACATGGCGCTAACCGTCACCCTCGTCTCCGCCGAGGAGGAGGTCTGGCACGGCGAGGCATCCCTCGTCGTCGCCAAGACCGTCGAGGGCGAGATCGGTTTCATGACCGGTCACGAGCCCGTGCTGGCGATCCTCGCCGAAGGTCAGGTGCGCATCACCGAGACCTCGGGCAACAAGGTGATCGCCACGGCGCAAGACGGCTTCCTCTCGATGGAGGGCGACGTGCTCACCATCGTGGCCGGTCACGCGACCCTCGCCTCCTGACCCCGCTCTCCCGCCGAGAAACCACTCCGCGCCCGAGACGCCACCCCCGCGGTGGTCTCTCGAGGCGGGAGTGGTTTCTCGCTTTCCGCCCCTGGAGCCCCCGATGCTCATCCTGCTGCCCCCGAGCGAGACGAAACGGCCCGGCGGTCGCGCCCGCGCGCTCGACCTCGACGCGCTCGCCCTGCCGCAGCTGCTCCCGCAGCGCGACGCGGTGATCGACGCGCTCGTCGCCCTCTGCGCCGACGAAGACGACGCGGCGCGCGTGCTCAAGCTCTCACCGCGTCAGCGCGGCGAGATCGCCGACAACGCGGCGCTCCGCACGGCGCCGACCCTTCCCGCCGTCGACCGCTACACCGGGGTGCTGTACGACGCGCTGGATGCCTCGTCGCTCGGCGGCCCCGAGCGCCGCTGGCTCGGCGCGCACGTGCTGATCCAGTCAGCGCCCTTCGGGCTCGTCGGCGCGCTCGATGCGATCCCCGCCTACCGCCTCGCGGCGGGCACGTCGCTGCCGGGGCTCCCGGCGCTTCGCCGGGTGTGGGCGGATGCCACGGCCACAGCTCTCGCCGAGGCCGCGCCCCGCTTCGTGCTCGACCTGCGCTCCGAAGCCTACGCCGCGCTCGGCCCGGTGCCCGCGGGCACGCGCACGGCCTATCTGCGCGTCGTGACCGACGCCGGCGACGGTACCGTGCGGGCGCTGAACCACTTCAACAAGCACGCCAAGGGCGACCTGGTGCGGCGGCTCGCCACGGGCCGCCCGCGCATCACGAACGCCGACGCGCTCTGCGCGTGGGCGGGTGAGGCCGGGCTGGTGCTCCGCCCGGGGGCGCCGGGCGAGCTCGACCTGGTCGTCTGAGCCCGGCGCCGCGCGCGGTCAGCGGCGCGAGCCGGGCAGCGTGTTCTGCGCCGTCCGCTCGGTGTTCTCGGCGATCGCGACGAGAGCCACGCCCGACTCGATCACGAAACGCAGCACGACCACCGCGAAGAACGCCAAGACCGGAACGACGATGATCGTCGACAGGATGAGCGCGATACCGCCGCCGGGGTTCCAGCCGAGCGAGCCGATGCCCGAGATGAGGCCGCCGACGAAGACGAACACGAAGGCGATGCCGATCGCGACGAGCCCGACGAGGAAGAACACACTCGCCAGGCGCCGGGTGATGAAACGCGTGAAGGTGATGTCGAAGAGGGCGGAGAGGAAACCGCGGCCGATGTCGTCGAGTTCGCCGACGAGGCGCGGCACACCGGTGTCGTCGACACCCGCGATACCCGGGGTCGTCACCTGCTCCGACTGAGCCGCCTCCTGCGCCGCCGCGGCGGCGGGGCGGTCGGGGAGAGGGGGCGGGGTCTGGTTCGGCTGGTCGCTCATGATGGTCCTTCCGGATGGATGCTCCGGCCAGGCTATCGAGCGGTTCGGGCGGCGCGCGAGTGCAGAGGCTGGTCGTGGAGGCATCCACGCCCCTACGATAAGGGCTGAAGCGCGTTCCGCGCTCTGGAGCGGCGCAAGCCGCGGGGGAAAAGAAGGAAATCATGTCTGACTATTCCGACAGCGGGGCGATCGTCGCCGCGGCATTGCTCGCAGGCTTCCTCGGCTTTCTGTTCTTCGTCGCCTACTACGTGCTCAGCTCGATCTTTCTGGGGAAGATCTTCCAGAAGGCCGGCGTGCAGGGCCAGTGGCGCGCCTGGGTACCCGTCTACAACTTCATGGTGTTCGCCAAGCTCGGCGACCTGAGCCCCTGGGTGCCGCTGATCGGCGCGGGAGCCGCCGTGGTACTCGCACCGCTCGGCCTCGGCTTTCTCGGCAGCATCCTCTTCGTCGTCTCGACGGCCCTCGCCGCATGGCGGGTGGGTCTGAAGCTGCAGAAAGAGGCGGTCTGGGTGGTGCTCTACGTGCTGCTCTCGATCGTCTGGCTCGGCATCAACGCCTACGACAAGTCGCGATGGAACCCGCTCATCCCGCCCGCGCCGTGGGCGTCGAACGGCTTCTTCGCCGACCGTACGGTGTGGCAGGGCATTCCCGTGCAGCCGTCCGCGGTGCCGCCGGCACCGGGATACCAGCCGCCGGCACCGGGCTACCAGCCGCCGGCACCGGGCTACCAGCCGCCGGCGGGCTACCAGCCGCCCGTGCCGCCGACGACCGAGCCGCCCGCGCCTCGGGTCGACGGCGACCCCCGCGTCTGATCCTCGCCCCTGCGTGGGGTCGGCGGAGGCGGGCTTGAGAGAGTTGGGCTGATGCTCGGAAAGATCCTCGCGCGGTACGTGCTGCCGGCGTGGCCGCTGCTCGTGCTGGTCGTGGTCTTCCAGCTCGGCCAATCAATCGCGTCGCTGGCCCTGCCCACCCTCAACGACAAGGGTGTGGTCACCGGCGACATCGACTACATCTGGCGTACCGGCGGCGTCATGCTGCTCGTGAGCCTGTTGCAGGTGGTCTGCTCGCTCATCGCGGTGTACTTCGGCTCGCGCCTGGCGATGGGCATGGGCAGAAACCTGCGCGCCGCGCTCTTCCACCGGGTCGTCGCGTTCTCGCAGCTCTCGGCGGCCTCGACACCCAGCTCATGACGCGCGCCGACCTGCGCTCGCGCACCGGCATGGTGCTGCAGGACACCTGGCTCTTCTCCGGCACGATCCGCGAGAACATCGCCTACGGACGGCCCGGCGCGAGCGACGAGGACATCGTCGCCGCCGCCACCGCCGCCTACGTCGACCGGTTCGTGCACGCCCTGCCCGACGGGTACGACACGGTGCTCGACGACGAGGCATCCAACCTCTCGGTCGGCGAGCGGCAGCTCGTGACGATCGCGCGCGCGTTCCTGTCGGACCCGCGCATCCTGATCCTCGACGAGGCGACGAGCTCGGTCGACACCCGCACCGAGCTGCTGATCCAGCGCGCGATGTCGCGGCTGCGCGAAGACCGCACCTCGTTCGTCATCGCCCACCGCCTGTCGACGATCCGCGACGCCGACCTGATCCTCGTGATGGAGGCCGGGTCGATCGTCGAGCAGGGGTCGCACGACGAGCTGCTGGCCGCGCGCGGCGCGTACTGGCGCCTCTACAACGCGCAGTTCGACGCTCCCGCCACCGATGACGACGACGAAGACCCGATGCTGGTGGTGCCCGAACGGGTGCCCACCGAGCCGGTGCCCGTCGTGTCGCCGGGCGCGGTGCCGCCGCTGCCGCCCGTGCCTCCGGTCACCGACGACGCCGGCAAAGACGGCCGGGCGGCCCCCGTCCACTAGAGTGTGAGCGTGCCCGAAGCCGCGACCCAGACGCGCACCGTCCCGCTGCCGGACGGTGCGATCGAACTGCAGTGGTCGGCAGTGACCCACCGCGGGCGTCGGCGCGAGGTCAATCAAGACGCCGTGCTGGCCGAGTATCCGCTGTTCGTGGTGGCCGACGGCATGGGAGGCCACATCGGCGGCGAGATCGCGAGCGCGAGCGCCGTCGACCGGTTGCGCACCGTCGCCGAGAAGGGCGACGTGACGCCCAAGACGATCGAACGCGCCCTCGCGCGCGCCGTCACCGACATCGCCTCGCACCCCGAGACCACCGACGAGGGCACCGGCACCACGGTGACGGGCGTCTATCTCGACCTCACCGGCGACGAGCCCACGTGGGTCACCCTGAACATCGGCGACTCGCGGGTCTACCTCTTCCGCGACGGCGGTCTGGCGCAGGTGACGACCGACCACTCCGTCGTCCAGGAGCTCATCTCAGCGGGGCGCCTGACGCCCGAAGAGGCCGAGAACCATCCCTACGGCAACGTCATCACCCGGGCCGTCGGCCCCTCCGACGGGGTCTCGCCCGACTACGTCCGCCTCGAGGTCGTCGACGGCGACCGGTTCGTCATCTGCAGCGACGGGCTCACCAAGGAGCTCACCGACTACGGCATCCTGCACTTCCTGCTGCAGCATGACGACCCCACCGAGGCTGCCGACGCCATGCTCGAGGCCGCGCTCGAGAACGGCGGGCGCGACAACATCACGATCATCGTGCTGAACGCGCGCCGCACCGGCGCCGCGGCGGCTGGCACCGTCTCCTCCCCAACCGGGGAATAACGCGATCCCTCCACCGATACGGGATCGGGGCCGCGCCGCGCGTGCCGTGTCGGCTTGACTGGGGCGCATGCACGATGACCTCGACGAGCCGCTTCGCCTGCCTCTTGCCCCGCCTGCACCCCCGCGCCCCGGGCTCCCCGTCGCCGCGGCGATCGTTCCGGTCGTCGGCGCGGTCGTGCTCTGGCAGCTGACGGGATCGCCCACCGCGCTCTGGTTCGCCGCGCTCGGCCCGCTGATGGCGGTCGCCTCGTTCGCCGACGGGCTGCGCAGCGTGCGCCGCGCCAAGCGGCGGGCCCCCCGCGAGGCCGCCGATGCGCTCGCCGAACTCGCCCCCGAGGTCGAGGAGCGCCACGACGGCGAGCGCCGCCGGGCGGGGCGGCGCACCCCCGACGTCG
>NZ_JAAGRY010000055.1 GCF_015707995.1 Microbacterium paulum | reverse complement strand
TGCGCCGGGCCGACGCCGCCTCGCGTGCCCGCGCGAACGAGCTCGCCCCCGAGCTCCTGCGCCGGCTCGACGAGGTGCGCGCGGCGTTCGTCACCGCGGCGCTCAGCCGGCTCGCACCGTGAGCGGCGCGCGACACGCCGACGCCCGTCATGCGGATGTCGTTGCCGGTGCGGCACCTCTGATCTACCGTGGAAGCACATCGGCTGGAGGCGTAGATGAGCGAGCAAGACGTGCCCGGTGACGCACAGTTCGGGGCCGAACTGCTGTTCACCGACGGGCTGCCGCAGATGGACGACGAGGTCGGCTATCGCGGCGCCGTCGCCGCACGTGCGGCCGGCATCACCTACCGTCAGCTCGACTACTGGGCCCGCACCGAACTGGTGCAGCCCACGGTCCGCGGCGCGAAGGGGTCGGGATCGCAGCGGCTCTACGGCTTCCGTGACATTCTCGTGTTGAAGCTCGTCAAGCGCCTGCTCGACACCGGCATCTCGCTGCAGCAGATCCGCACCGCCGTCGATCAGTTGCGGGCGGCGGGCATCCGCGACCTCGCCGGCACGACGCTCATGAGCGACGGGGCGTCGGTGTACCTGTGCACGTCGAACGACGAGGTCATCGACCTCGTCAGCCGGGGTCAGGGCGTGTTCGGCATCGCCGTGGGCAAAGTGCTGCACGAGGTCGAATCGACGCTGCTCGACTTCGACCCGCAAGCGCCCGACCCCGTCGACGAGCTCGCCGCTCGTCGCGCCGTCCGCACCGCCTGAGCGCACGCGTAGACGCCCTGCGCGCGGTCTTCGACCGACGAGTCAGGGGAGATCAGGCGCGCGCCCCGCGCGGTCTTCGACCGAGGCGCCGGGGAGATCAGGCGCGCTGTTCGCCGGCGGCGATCCGCCCGGTGCGCATGACGCGGTCGAGCAGGGCGTCGAAGTCGCCGGCGAGCTCTTGCGCCGAGTCGCCCGGCCAGATGTGCAGCGGCTTGGCGGCGCCCTGCGCCTGCTGCAGCGACGTGCGCTCGGGCAGCTGCGGAGAGAGCACGAGAGGCCCGAACATGTCGCGCAGCTCTTTGATGCGGAACTGGTGCTCGATCGACTGCGGGCGCACGCGGTTGACGACGATTCCGAGGGGCTGCAGACGCGGCGACAGCCCGCGGCGGATCTCTTCGATCGCCCGCAGCGCGCGGTCGGCGGCGGCGACCGAGAACAGTCCCGGCTCGGTCACGACGATCACGCGGTCGGAGGCCGCCCACGCGGTGCGCGTCAGGGCGTTCAGCGACGGGGCGCAGTCGATCAGCACGAGGTCGTAGTCGGCCTCGATCGTCGCGAGGGCCTCTTCGAGCTTCCACACGTCGCGCACGCTCGGGTGCGGGCCGTCGAAGTTGATCGCCGACGGGCTGCCGATCATCACGTCGATCGTGCCCGCGTGCACCTTCGCCCAGCCGCTCGAGGTGATCGCCTGACGGACGACCTTCTCTTTGGGGTTGGCGAGCACGTCGGCGACGTTCAGGCGCCCGGCGACCTGGATGTCGAGCCCCGTAGACACGTCGGACTGCGGGTCGAGGTCGACGACGAGAGTCCGCACGCCGCGGGCAAACGCCGCAGAGGCGAGGCCGAGCGTCACGGTCGTCTTGCCGACACCCCCCTTGAGCGAGGAGACGGAGAGTACGTGCACGAGACTCTACGTTACCGTCCCCTAGGCTGTGAGGACACTCAGCCGTCCATGTGGTTCCCCCGGCGCGTGACGTCGCGCACCGGCCTCTCCGTAAGAGGTGAGCATGTTCCGAAAGATCTTGGTCGCGAACCGTGGCGAAATCGCCATCCGCGCCTTCCGTGCGGCCGTCGAGCTCGGTGCCCGCACCGTCGCCGTCTTCCCGTGGGAAGACCGCGGGTCGCTGCACCGCCAGAAGGCCGACGAGTCGTACGAGATCGGCGAACCGGGGCATCCGGTGCGCGCCTACCTCGACATCGACGAGATCATCCGCGTCGCGCTCGCCTCGGGCGCCGACGCGATCTACCCGGGCTACGGCTTCCTCTCCGAGAACCCCGACCTCGCCGCCCGCGCGGCCGAGCACGGCATCGTGTTCATCGGCCCGCCCGCCCGCGCGCTCGAGATGGCGGGGAACAAGGTCACGGCGAAGCACCACGCGATCGCCGCCGGCGTGCCGGTGCTGCGCTCGACCGAGGCATCCGACGACGTCGACGCCCTCGCGGCGCAGGCCGAAGAGATCGGTTTTCCGATCTTCGTCAAGGCGGTCGCCGGCGGCGGCGGCCGCGGCATGCGCCGCGTCGAGACGGCGGGGGAGCTGCCCCCGGCCATCGCCGAGGCCTCGCGCGAAGCGGAGGCGGCGTTCGGCGACGGGCGCGTGTTCCTCGAACAGGCGGTGCTGCGCCCGCGGCACATCGAGGTGCAGATCCTCGCGGATGCCACGGGCGAGACCGTGCACCTGTTCGAGCGCGACTGCTCGGTGCAGCGGCGCCACCAGAAGGTGATCGAGATCGCGCCCGCCCCGAACCTCGACCCCGCCATCGCGTCGAGCCTGCACGCCCACGCGGTCGCCTTCGCGCGGTCGATCGGTTACGAGAACGCCGGCACGGTCGAGTTCCTGCTCGAGACGGCGGGACCGCGGACGGGCGAGGTCGTCTTCATCGAGATGAACCCCCGCATCCAGGTCGAGCACACGGTCACCGAAGAGGTCACCGACGTCGACCTCGTGCAGTCGCAGATCCGGATCGCGGCGGGCGAGACCCTCGACGACCTCGGGCTGCACCAGCAGAACATCCATCTGCGCGGCGCGGCGCTGCAGTGCCGCATCACGACCGAAGACCCTTCGCAGGGCTTCCGGCCCGACACCGGCCGCATCACGACCTACCGCTCACCCGGCGGCGCCGGCATCCGCCTCGACGGCGGCACGACCGCCGCGGGCTCGCAGATCAGTCCGCACTTCGACTCGATGCTCGCCAAGCTCACGTGCCGCGGGCGCGACTTTCCCGCGGCGGTCGCCCGCGCCCGCCGGGCCCTCGCGGAGTTCCGCATCCGCGGTGTCTCGACGAACATCCCGTTCCTGCGCGCCGTGCTCGACGACGCGGCGTTCGTCGCGGGCGACGTGTCGACCTCGTTCATCGACGAGCGGCCCGAGCTGCTCACCCGCAACCCCTCGCGCGACCGCGCCACGAAGCTGCTGAAGTGGCTCGCCGACGTGACCGTGAACCAGCCCTACGGCGAGAAGCCGCTGTCGGTCTCGCCGGGCAGCAAGCTGCCGCAGATCGATCTGCAGGCGCCGCCGCCGCGCGGCGGGCGTGACGTGCTGCGCGAGCTCGGCCCCGCTGGGTTCGCCCAGGCGCTGCGCGCCCAGACCGCCCTCGCGGTCACCGAGACGACGTTCCGCGACGCGCACCAGTCGCTCCTCGCGACCCGGGTGCGCACGCGCGACCTCGTGCGCGTCGGACCGCACGTGGCCCGGATGACCCCGCAGCTGCTCTCGGTCGAGGCCTGGGGCGGGGCGACCTACGACGTCGCGCTGCGCTTCCTCGCCGAAGACCCGTGGGAGCGGCTCGAGGCGCTGCGCGACGCGATGCCGAACATCCCGATCCAGATGCTGCTGCGCGGGCGCAACACCGTCGGCTACACGCCGCGTCCGACCGCGGTGACCGACGCCTTCGTGAAAGAGGCCGCCGCCACCGGCGTCGACATCTTCCGCATCTTCGACGCACTCAACGACGTCGACCAGATGCTCCCCGCGATCTCGGCGGTGCTCGAGACGGGCACCGCGGTGGCCGAGGTGGCGGTCTGCTACACGTCCGACCTGCTCGACCCGGCCGAGAAGCTCTACACGCTCGACTACTACCTGCGACTGGCCGACCGCATCGCCGCATCGGGTGCGCACATCCTCGCGATCAAAGACATGGCGGGTCTGCTGCGCCCCGCCGCCGCCGCGAGGCTCGTCGCGGCGCTCCGCGAGCGCTTCGACCTGCCGGTGCACGTACACACGCACGACACCGCCGGCGGTCAGCTCGCGACCCTGCTCGCCGCGAGCGCCGCGGGCGCCGATGCGGTGGATGCCGCTGCCGCGCCCCTGGCCGGAACGACGAGCCAGCCGTCGCTGTCGGCCCTCGTCGCCGCTCTCGCGCACACCGAGCGCGACACGGGGCTCGACCTCGACGCGGTCAGCGCCCTCGAGCCCTACTGGGAGGCGGTGCGCCACCTGTACCGCCCGTTCGAGTCGGGCCTGCCGGGCCCCACCGGTCGTGTCTACCACCACGAGATCCCCGGCGGTCAGCTCTCGAACCTGCGTCAGCAGGCGATCGCGCTGGGCATGGCCGACGACTTCGAGCGCATCGAAGACATGTATGCGGCCGCCGACCGCATCCTCGGGCGCATCCCCAAGGTGACGCCGTCGTCGAAGGTCGTCGGCGACCTCGCTCTGGCGCTCGTCGCGGCGAACGCCGACCCGGCCGACTTCGAAGAGAACCCGCAGGCCTACGACATCCCCGACTCGGTGGTGGGTTTCATGGCCGGCGAACTCGGCGACCTGCCCGGAGGATGGCCCGAGCCCTTCCGCACGAAGGTGCTCGCCGGCCGTGAGGTCACGATCGAGATCCCGCCGCTCAAGCCCGAAGAAGAAGACGGGCTCGCCGGCGACGCGGCCCTGCGCCGGCAGACCCTCAACCGGCTGCTCTTCCCGGCCCCCGCGCGCGAGTTCGAGCAGCTGCGCGCCGACTACGGCGACCTGTCGGCCCTCGGCACGCCCGACTACTTCTACGGCCTCAAGCCGGGCGAGGAGCACGTCGCCGAGATCGACCCCGGCGTGCAGCTCTACGTCGGTCTCGAGGCGATCGGCGAGCCGGATGCCGCGGGCATGCGCACCGTCATGACGACGCTCAATGGTCAGCTGCGCCCCGTGTTCGTCCGCGACCGCTCCATCGCGGTCGAGACGCGCCGCGCCGAGCGGGCCGACACGACCAAGGCGGGTCAGGTCGCGGCGCCGTTCTCGGGAGCGGTGACGGTCAAGACCGCCGTCGGCGACCGCGTGCAGGCCGGCCAGTCGGTGGCATCCATCGAGGCGATGAAGATGGAGGCGGCCATCACGGCGCCCGTCGCCGGCGTGGTCGAACGGATCGTGATCGCCGGTACGGCCCCCGTCGAGGCGGGAGATCTTTTGCTCGTCATCCGACCCGCCGACTAGCCTGGGGCGGGGGCGCACGGCGTCCACGAGTGATCTGGAGTGTGGAACGTGGCGCCTGAGCGTAACGAGAACGAGGGCGAAGACGTCGTCGACAACGGCGTGCTGGCCACGACCGACGGCACCGAGACGACCGGCATCGGCATCGTCGAAGGGGTGACCGCGCAGGTCGAGGTCGCCCTGCCGTCGACGTTCGACGACGACGATTTCGACGACGACGATGTGGTGCAGGGCGAAGACGTGACCCTCGTCGAGATCGCCCCCGTGCGCGAGGCGCACGACGTGCCCGAGCCGCTGCCGCTCGCGGCGGAGGAGCCCGCGCCGGTGGCATCCGCCTCGGTGGCATCCGCCTCCGTGGCATCCGCGTCCGCGGCGTCCGTGCCGGCCGCAGCGGCGAAGCCCGCCGCCGTTCCCGCCGAGCCCGCCACCCCGACCGACCTCGACCACCACGAGCGGGTGCGCCCGCGCACCTCGGAGATCACGCTGCAGTCGCGGCGACTCGGCGACTTCGAGGTCGACCGTGAGAGCTCCGACCTGCTCACGGCCGATCGGCTGCTCGACCCCGCGCACGTCGTGCGCCCCGAGCCCGAGGGCGCGTGGCGCCACCTCGTGTACACGCTGTCGGGTCGACGCATCAACCTCGGCGACAGCCGGCACGCGCGGGCACGCAAGCAGCTCGACAGCCGCATCGCCGCGCCGCTGACCGGCGGTGCGAAGTTCGTGCCCGTGCTCTCGCGCAAGGGCGGCGTCGGCAAGACGACCGTCACGACGCTGCTCGGCATGGCGCTCGCCGATGCGCGGGAAGACCGCATCATCGCCGTCGACGCCAACCCCGACCGCGGCACGCTCGCCGAGCGCATCGGCCGCCCGAGCGGCAAGACGGTGCGCGACCTCGTGCGTGCGCGCGCCGACGTCCACGGCTTCAACGACATCTCGCAGATCGTCGCGCGCGACCACACCCGCCTCGACGTGCTCGCCTCCGACTCCGACCCGCACGTGTCCGAAGCGTTCAGCGACACCGACTACCGCGACGTCGCCGACGTGGCCGCGCACTTCTACTCGGTGGTGCTCACCGACACCGGCACCGGCATCGTGCACTCGGTCATGCAGGCGACCCTCGAGCACGCCGACGAGCTCGTCATCGTTGCCGGCCTCAGCGTCGACGAGGCGCGCCTCGCGTCGGAGACGCTCACCTGGCTCGAATCCAACGGCTACGCCGAGCGGGTGCGCTCGGCGATCGTCGTGCTCAACACGGCTCGCCCTGGCGCCGCGCTCGTGCGCGCCGACGAGCTCGACGCGCACTTCCGCAGCCGCGTGCGCGCCGTCGTGCGCCTGCCCTACGACCCGCACATCGCGTCGGGCAGTGCCATCTCGTTCCGTGATCTGCAGCCCGAGACCCGAGAGGCCGCGCGCGAGCTCGCCGCGGTCGTCGTCGAGGGCCTGCGCGCGTCGTCGGTCGCCGCCTGATGGCCGTCCGCGAGATCCGCCTCTTCGGCGACCCCGTGCTCCGCGCCGTGTGCGCCCCCATCGAGGTGATCGACGAGGGCATCCGCGCGCTCGTGACCGACCTCGTCGACACCGTCGAGCTGCCCGGTCGGGCCGGCGTCGCCGCCCCCCAGATCGGCGTGGGTCTGCGTGCCTTCAGCTACAACATCGATGGTGACATCGGCTACGTGCTGAACCCGGTGCTCGCCGAAGTGCGCGGCGAGCCGCAGCCGGTGGGGGAGGGATGCCTCTCGGTGCCCGGACTCTGGCACGACGCGCTGCGTCACCCCTGGGCGCGCGTCACCGGCATCGACCTCGACGGCGACGAGATCGTGCTCGAGGGCGACGGGCTGCTCGCTCAGGCGCTGCAGCACGAGACCGACCACCTCGACGGCATGCTCTACCTGTCGCGCCTCAGCCCCGAGAATCGCAAGCGCGCGATGCGCGAGGTACGCGAAAGCGCCTGGTTCTGACCCGGGCGGGGCGGAACCAGGCGCTTTCTGCCCGGCGTCAGCCGAGCGAGACGTTCGTGGTCGTGACCGGGACGGTGTAGATCTCGTCCACGGCATCCGCGAAGTCATCGAGGATGACGCCGCGTTTGATGCTCATCTTCGGCGTCAGGTGGCCGCTATCTTCGGTCCACTCGATCGGCAGGATCGTGAACTTGCGGATCGACTCGGCGCGCGACACGCTCTTGTTCGCGCGGTCGACCGCCAGCTGCACCTCGTCGCGCACCTTCGGGTTCTTCGCCGCGTCGGCGAGCGACATGTCGGTGGGCAGGCCGTTGTTCGCGAGCCACGTCGGCAGCATCTCGGGGTCGAGGGTCACGAGGGCCGCGATGAAGGGCTTCTGGTCGCCGACCACGACGACCTGACCGACGATCGGGTTCGCGCGGATCGGGTCTTCGAGCACGGCCGGGGCGACGTTCTTGCCACCGGCGGTGACGATGATCTCTTTCTTGCGGCCGGTGATCGAGAGGAAGCCCTCGCCGTCGAACGAGCCGAGGTCGCCCGTCTTGAACCAGTCGCCGTCGAACGCGGCGGCGGTCGCCTCGGGGTTCCGCCAGTACTCCTTGAAGACGTTGATGCCGCGCACCTCGATCTCACCGTCTTCGGCCAGGCGCACGCCGACACCCGGCAGCACGGGGCCGACGGTGCCGATCTTGGCCTTCGCGGGAGTGTTGACCGTCGCGGGCGCGGTGGTCTCGGTGAGGCCGTAGCCCTCGAGGATCGTGACCCCGAGGCTGTGGAAGAAGTGGCCGAGTCGCGGGCCGAGGGGCGCCGAGCCCGACACGGCGTAGGTCACGCGCCCGCCCATCGCCTCGCGCAGCTTGCTGTAGACGAGCTTGTCGAACAGCGCGAACTTGATCTTGGTCAGAAGCGGCACCTTCTTGCCGTCCTGCAGCAGGGCGGAGTGCTCGACGGCGGTCGCTGCGGCGGCGCGGAAGATCTTGCCCTTGCCGCCCGCCTCGGCCTTCTGCTCGGCCGAGTTGTAGACCTTCTCGAACACGCGCGGCACGGCCAGCAGGAACGTCGGCTGGAACGAGCCGAGAGCGGGCAGCAGCTGCTTCGTGTCGGGCTGGTGGCCGGTCTTGACGCCCGCGTGCACGTCGAGGATCGAGATGAAGCGCGCGAACACGTGCGCCGTCGTGATGAACAGCAGCGTCGAGGCGCCCGGGGTCTCGACGACCTCGCGCAGCGACGTGGCGGAGTTCCGGGCCAGCTCGACGAAGTTGCTGTGCGTGAGCACGCAGCCCTTGGGACGGCCGGTCGATCCCGACGTGTAGATGAGGGTGGCGATGTCCGAGCCCACAGCGAGGTTCCGCCGCCGCTCGATCTCGGCGTCGTCGATCGAGACGCCGCCGGCGCGGAGCGTGTCGAGGGCGCCGGATGCCATGGTCCAGGTCTCGCGCACGAGGGGGAGCTCGTCGCGCACCTCGGCGACGCGCTCGGCGTGCTCCTCGGATTCGGAGAGCACGGCGATCGCGCCCGAGTCGGAGACGATCCAGCTGATCTGCGCGGCCGAGCTCGTCTCGTAGACGGGCACCATGACGGCGCCCGCGAAGAAGAGGGCGAAGTCGACGAGCGACCACTCGTAGGTGGTGCGTGCGATGAAGGCGACCTTGTCGCCGGGCTCGATGCCCGCCGCGACGAACCCCTTGGCGAGTTCGATGACCTGGCGCTGGAACTCCGCCGCGGTGATGTCGCGCCACCCGGCGCCATCGGGCACCGCGAACAGGGCGAGCGACGGGGTCGCGCGCACCCGCTCGACGAGCAGGTCGGCGATGTTCGCGTTCGGGTCGGCGGGCACGATGGCGGGGACTTCGAACTGGACGGCGGCGCTCATGGGGCGGCAACTCCTTCGGTACCGGGTGTCGTCGAGGTGACGAGTGGAATCGAGTCTAACGTGTCATGACACTGAGTCTCGCGGAGGGCTCGCCCGACACCAGGCTCGGACGTGGAGGCCCCAGCGGACTGTGGCATCCACACTAGACTCTCCGATGCCGTGCCATCCCGCACGAGGAGTGCGCGGGACCGGGGCGGTGAGAGAGGAGCGCCGTGCTGGGCGTCGGCATCGACATCGGTGGAACCAAGATCGCGGGCGGCGTCGTCGACACCGACGGCAGGATTCTCGATCACCTGCGCGTGGCCACCCCGCCCGACACCGATGCGCTCGCGCGGGCCGTCGCCGACATGGTGGCGGAGCTGGCCTCGCGCCACGACGTGCACGCCGTCGGCGTGGCCGCCGCGGGCTACATCGACCGCACCCGTTCGATCATGCTGCACGCGCCCAACATCGACTGGCGCAACGCCCCGCTGCGCGCGCAGTTCGAGGCGCTCATCGGCCGCCCGGTGACCCTCGAGAACGACGCGAACGCCGCGGGCTGGGGCGAGTACCGGTTCGGTGCGGGCCGCGGTTCGACCGACATGGTCATGGTCACCCTCGGTACGGGCGTCGGCGGCGCCGTCATCACGGACGGCCACCTGCTCATCGGCGCGAACGGCAGCGCCGCCGAGCTCGGCCACGTGCGGTTCGTGCGCGGCGGCCGACCGTGCGGATGCGGGCAGAGCGGATGCCTCGAGCAGTACGCCTCGGGGCGCGCCCTGCAGCGCGAACTCTCCGACATCGCGGGCGACGGCGGCATCGGTAAGCGCGTGGCCGCCCACCGGAACGACGCGGGGATCGTGCCCGGCGCCGACCTCGCGCTGCTGCTCGACGAGGGCGACGAAGGGGCGCTCGAGGCCGTGCGCCGCGTCGCGACCGCTCTCGGCGAGGCGTGCGGCGCGTTCCAGGCGGTGCTCGACCCCGACCTGTTCGTCATCGGCGGGGGAGTCGCCGAGCTCGGCGATGCGCTCCTCGAACCCACGCGCCTGGCCTACGACACGTCTCTTCCCGGTTTCGGCGAGCGGCCGGCGGCCCGGTTCGTCACCGCGAGCCTCGGCAACGACGCGGGGCTCGTCGGCGTCGCCGATCTGGCGGTGCTCCGCTCGGGGAAAGGTCGCGCCTGATGTTCTACTGGTTCATGAAGTACGTCGTGATCGGCCCGATCGTGAAGGCGATCTTCCGTCCCTGGATCGTCGGACGCTCGAACGTCCCGGCATCCGGTGCCGCGATCCTCGCGTCGAACCACCTCTCGGTCAGCGACTCCATCTTCTTGCCGCTCATGATCGACCGGCCGATGAGCTTTCTCGCCAAGAGCGACTACTTCACCGGCAAGGGCCTCAAAGGCTGGGCCACCCGCATGTTCATGAAGGCGACGGGCCAAATCCCGATCGACCGCACCGGCGGCAAAGCGTCGGAAGACTCGCTGAACACCGGCCTGCAGGTGCTCGGTCGCGGCGACCTCCTCGGCATCTACCCCGAGGGCACCCGCAGCCCCGACGGCAAGCTCTACCGCGGCCGCACGGGCCTTGCCCGCATGGCGCTCGAGGCGCGGGTTCCCGTCATCCCCGTCGTCATGGTCGACACCGGCGAGATCATGCCCATCGGCAAGACGATCCCGCGCATCGGCCGCGTCGGCATGGTCATCGGCGAACCGCTCGACTTCTCGCGCTTCCACGGCATGGAGTCCGACCGCTACGTGCTGCGCTCGGTGACCGACGAGATCATGGTCGCCCTGCAGCGGCTCGGCGAGCAGCAGTACGACGACGTCTACGCCTCGACGGTCAAAGACCGGGCCGCCGCGGTCGCCGCCGGAACCGCCTGAGAGCGCGTCGTCACGCGGCATCGGCCCCTCTTTCGTCGCCACTAGACTTGGCGGATGCCCTCCCTGCACGCCGACCTCGATCACTGGCGCACGCTCCCCATCAAGCAGCAGCCGAGCTGGACCGACATCGACGCGGTCGCCGCCGTCTCCGCCGAGATCGCGACGCTGCCGCCCCTCGTCTTCGCCGGCGAGGTCGACAACCTGCGTGACCGCCTCGCGAAGGCCGCCGCCGGCGAGGCGTTCCTGCTGCAGGGCGGCGACTGCGCCGAGACCTTCGCGGGGGCGACGGCCGAGCAGATCCGCAACCGCATCAAGACTGTGCTGCAGATGGCGGTCGTGCTGACCTACGGCGCGTCGATGCCGGTCGTGAAGATGGGGCGCATGGCGGGCCAGTTCGCCAAGCCCCGCTCGGCCGACACCGAGACCCGCGGCGACGTGACGCTGCCGGCCTACCGCGGCGACATCGTCAACGGCTACGACTTCACCGAGGGGTCGCGTCAGCCCGACCCGGCCCGGCTGCTGAAGGGGTACCACACCGCGGCATCCACCATCAACCTCATCCGCGCGTTCACGCAGGGCGGGTTCGCGGACCTCCGCGAAGTGCACTCGTGGAACAAGGGCTTCGCGCAGAACCCCGCCAACCAGCAGTACGAGCGCCTCGCCACCGAGATCGACCGCGCCATCAAGTTCATGGAGGCGGCCGGCGCCGACTTCGACGAGCTGAAGCGCGTCGAGTTCTACACCGGCCACGAGGGCCTGCTGATGGACTACGAGCGGCCCATGACCCGGATCGACTCGCGCACGCAGACGCCGTACAACACGTCGGCGCACTTCTTGTGGATCGGGGAGCGCACGCGCGAGCTCGACGGCGCGCACGTCGACTACTTCTCGAAGATCCGGAACCCCATCGGGGTCAAGCTCGGACCGTCGACCTCTCCTGAGACGGCGCTCGAGCTCATCGACAAGCTCGATCCCGAGCGCGAGCCCGGCCGCCTCACCTTCATCACCCGCATGGGCGCGGGCAAGATCCGCGACGCGCTGCCGCCGCTGCTCGAAGCGGTGAAGGATGCCGGGGCCACACCCCTCTGGGTCACCGATCCCATGCACGGCAACGGCATCACGACGCCCACCGGTTACAAGACGCGCCGTTTCGACGACGTCGTCGACGAGGTGCGCGGCTTCTTCGAAGCGCACCGCGCCGTGGGAACCCACCCCGGCGGCATCCACGTCGAGCTCACCGGCGACGACGTCACCGAGTGCCTGGGCGGGTCGGAGCACATCGACGAGGCGACCCTCGCGACGCGCTACGAGAGCCTGTGCGACCCGCGCCTGAACCACATGCAGTCGCTCGAGCTCGCCTTCCTCGTGGCCGAGGAGCTCGAGAAGCGCTGACCCGGCTCGCTTCGGCGCCGCCGCGCGGGGTCGGCCGGTCAGAGACCGGGCGTCAGCGTGATCGTGCTGCCCTTCGGAGCGGACGTTCCCGCCTTCGGGTTGGTCGCCCGCACCTTGTAGACGTCCCAGTACTTGAACCCGAGGGGGAGGTCGCCGTCCTCGATTCCGGCGTTCACCTTAAATCCGAGGGCTTCGAGGGTGTCTACCGCGTCGCGGATGGTGGACCCGACCACGTCGGAGGGGATCGCGATCGGTTCGGGTCCCTTCGAGACCACCAGGGTCACGGTGTCTCCCGGGCGCACCGGGCTCTCGCTCTCGGTGACACGGATGACTTTGCCCTCGGCGACGTCGTCGTTGTATTCCTCGTCGGTCGTGACCGAGAGCTTCACCGCGGCGAGGGCCGAGGTCGCATCGCCCACGCTCCGCCCCGAGACGTCGGGGATCGCGCCCGCCGAGACCTCGAACGACACGGTCGAGCCCTCGAAAGCCGCGCAGCCCTTCGTGCAGTCGACGGCGTCGCCGCCGCGGGGCGGGGTGATGCTCGCCGCCACGACGCTGCCGGCGGGGGTATCGGTGAACACTTGCGACGGGTCGCCGGATGACGTGATGTAGAGCTGTTCGAGCGTGCGGGTCGCCTCGTCGAGGCTCATGCCCGACAGCGCGCCGATGTCGTGCGAGGCGGGGCCGAGCGAGATCACGACCGTCACCTGACTGTCTTTCTCGACGCGTTCGCCCGTGCCCGGCTCAGTGCGGATCGCGAGACCTGCCGCGACGTCGCGGCTGTAGTCCTCGCCGGGAACGGCGACGAGCGACTGCGCGGCGAGGGCCGTCGTCGCCTCGTCGAGCGAGCTCCCGGTGACGTCGGGCACCGCCACGAGCGATCCCGGCCCCGATCCGAACCACCATCCGGTGCCGCCGGCGAGCCCGGCGAGCAGCAGCACGAGCACGACGAGCCACCAGCCCTTGCCGGTGTTGCGACGCGAGCGGCGGCGCAGCAGGGTCGCGTTGTCGACGGCGTCGGTGACGGTGGGCGCGGTGAACGTGCCCGGCATGATCTTGGTGACTTCGCCCGAGTCGACGCCCTCGTCGACGGCGACGAGGCCGGGAGCGGGGGTGCGCACGACGTGCGGGAAGACGCCGAGGTCTTTCTCGATCTCGCGGAGCCGGTCGAGCATCGCCCGCGCGTCGATGGGACGCTCGTCGGGCTCTCGCTCGGTGGCCCACATGACCAGCTCGTCGAGCTGCTCGGGCACGCCCGGGTTCTTCGCCGAGGGCCGCGGCACCGAGTCGGTGGCGTGCTGATAGGCGATCTGCATCGGCTGCTCGCCCTTGTAGGGCTGCTCGCCGACGAGCATCTCGTACAGCATGATGCCGAGGGCGTAGATGTCGCTGCGGGCATCGGCGGTGCCGCGCGTGACGAGCTCGGGAGCGAGGTAGGCGATCGTGCCGAGCAGCATCTGTCCCGTCGCGGTGTTGGCGCTCGTGGCCCGAGCGAGGCCGAAGTCGCCGATCTTGATGCGGCCGTCTTCGGCGAGCAACACGTTCTCGGGCTTGACGTCGCGGTGCACGATGCCGGCGCGGTGCGCGGCGGCGAGGCCCGACAGTACGGCATCCATGATCGTGATCGTCTGGGGGATCGACAGTCGGCGCTGCTCGCGCAGCAGGTCGCGCAGTGTGATGCCGGGCAGGTACTCCATGACGAGGTAGGCCATCTCGCCGTCTTGGCCCTGGTCGAACACGTTCACGACGTGCGGATCGGCCAGGCGCGCCGCCGCGCGCGCCTCTTGGATGAACCGGCCCTGGAACACCGTGTCGTCGGAGAGGTGGCTGTGCATGACCTTGAGCGCGACGCGGCGCTCGAGTCGCAGGTCGGTCGCGACGTAGACGGTGGCCATGCCGCCCCGGGCGATGCGCGCACGAACGCGGTACCGGCCGTCGACCAGACGGCCGATCAGCGGGTCCGTCTGCTGGCTCGTGCTCACTCTGTGATTCTAGGGAGTGGATGCTGAGGGCCCGCGGAGCGGCTCACCCCCGACTGCACCTCGACGCTCGCCCCGCGACCCGGCATGCGGTCAGCCGAGGGCGGCGAGCCAGCCGTACGCCTGCTCTTCCCACGGACCGTAGCGGTCGGGGTGCGCCGAGATCTGCACGGCCTGCGCGGCGGCGCCGAAGTCCATCGACTCCCATCCGGGCACGTCGAGCAGGCCTCGGGTCTCGGTGCCGTTGGGGTCGCTCGGGCCGCCGAAGAACGCCGCCGAAGCCCGGTAGGGATCGCGCACCTCGGCATCCGTCCCCCATCCGGTACTGGGGCGCTGCTGGAAGAGGCCCAGCGAGTCGCGGTCGCCCCCATCGAGGTTCCGCAGCCACGACTCGACCATCGCCGTCGCGAGGGCGATGGCGATGCCGCGATCGGAGACGCCGCGGCTGCGGCCCACCTCGACGATGATGCGGGCGTTCTGGGCCTGCTCGGCGTCGAGCACGACGGGCGGGGCCGGTGCCGGTGCAGCGGCAGGTGCAGCCGCGGCAACGGTGGCGGGCGCCGTGGATGCCGCAAGCTCGAGGGATGCCACGGGCGCCGCGCCGGGGATCGCCAGAGTCTGCCCGGGGTAGATGATCGAGCCGCGTTCGAGGCCGTTCGCCGCGAGCAGGGCGCTGAGCCCGATGCCGTTCTCGTCTGCGATCGACCAGAGGGTGTCGCCGGCGGTCACCACCCGCGACGACGCGGATGCCGCCGGCACCTCCGCCGTGGCCGGCGCAGCGTCGGGCACGGCCGTGGATGCCTCACTAGCGGGCGGCGTCAGGGCGATGCGGTCACCGGGGTGGATGATGCTCGACCAGTCGAGCCCGTTCCAGGCGAGCACATCGGCGGTGGCGAGGCCCCAGCGTGCGGCGATCGCGCTGATCGTGTCGCCGTCGGCGACCACTTCTTCGCTCGGCGCGGTGTGCAGGGCACGGGACGTCGGGATCGGCGGCGGCACCGTGACGGCGAGGCGCAGCGCGCGGTGCGGGTCGGGCGTGCCGGGCGCGGCGGAGGCCGGTGCCGCCGCGAGCGCCAGCGACACCGAGCCGACCAGAGCGGTCGTGGCGGTGACGCCGAGACGGATGCGTGCAGGTGTCGGTCGCAAGAATTTCCCCCTTCTTTCGACCCGGCCACGGTGTCACGGAACGTGTCGGGTGTCAACGGAGGTGATCAACGGGGCGGGAGTGACGTGTGTGATGTGTGTGCATTCCCGCCGCCGCGCGCGGCGCCCCGCGAGGGTGCGATAGTGGAGGGGTGACCGAAGAATCCGTCCCCGCCGTCGAGACCGCCTGGCTCACCATGCCCGACCTCGTCGAGGTGCTCGGCGAGCCGCTCGGGCGGGTGCGTCGACTGCTCGATGACCGTCACCTCATCGGCTCGAAGCGCACCGGCGTCTTCGCGGTGCCCGAGGTGTTCGTCGTCGACGGGGCGCCGCTCGGCTCGCTGCGCGGCACGATCATCGTGCTGCAGGATGCCGGGTTCAGCGACGACGAGGTGATCGACTGGCTGCTCGCCGACGAGGAATCGATCGGAGCGGCGCCCATCGAGGCGCTCCGCCGCGGCCGGAAGGCCGAGGTGCGCCGCGTGGCGCAGACCCTCGCCTGAACGGACTGCTCCGGGTCTGACCGGTCCCGTCCGAGTCCCGTCGCCGCTCAGGCGGTGCGGGTTGTGGCGTCGTGCGCGAGTTCGCGCAGCCAGCGCGTGGCCTCAACGCCGAGCGGTGCGTCGCGCAGAGCGGCGTCGGCATCGGTGACGGTGCGCGTGATGAGCTCTTCGACACGGTCGAGCGCGCCGGTGTCGCGGATGATCTGCTGCAGTCCGGCGATCTGCTCCTCGTCGAGAGTCGGGTCGCCCAGAAGCGCGTCGAAGGCGCCCCGTTCGGAGTCGTTCTGCGCCTCGCGGGCATAGGCGACGAGCACGGTGCGCTTGCCTTCGCGCAGGTCGTCGCCCGAGGGCTTGCCGGTGACGGCGCTGTCGCCGAACACGCCGAGCACGTCGTCGCGCAGCTGGAACGCGAGCCCGAGCGGGTGTCCGAACGCCGACAGGGCGCTCGCCTGCGTGGCATCCGCCCCCGCCAAGCGTGCGCCGAGCAGCAGGGGGTGCTGCACCGAGTACCGCGCCGACTTCAGTGACGCGACCCGGAGGGCGCGCGCCGCGTGCTCGTCGGTGGGGGCGGTCACGAACGCCGCCTCTTCGGCGATGTCGAGGAACTGCCCGACCGTGACTTCGCGGCGCATCAGCGCATAGACCTCGCGCGCGGCTGCGGCGTGCGCGGCGGTGCGCAACCCCGCTTCGAGCAGATCGTCGCTCCACGCGACGAGCAGATCGCCGAGCAGGATCGCGCCCGAGCGGCCGAACGCCTCGGCGTCTCCCGCCCAGCCGGCGGCGCGGTGCGCCGCCTCGAGCGCGCGGTGGGCGGCGGGCCGCCCCCGCCTCGTGTCGGAGTTGTCGATCAGGTCGTCGTGCACGAGCGCGGCGGCGTGGAAGATCTCGAGCGCGGCCGCGGCAGCGATGACGTCGTCGCCGGGGGTGGACGCTGCCTCGGCGGGGGAGCGGGTCTCGGTGACGGCCTGCCACCCGGCCAGGCAGAAGCGGGCGCGCAGGCGCTTTCCGCCGGTCAGCGCGTCGGCCCCGGCGCGCACGAATCCGGCCGCTTCGGGCCCGTCGTGCTGCCAGGTGGTGCTCTGGTCTGTCACGAAGCTCACCAGTCGCTGGGAAACTGCCTCGATCGGGTCGTCAGAAGCGCTCACAGGCCTAGCCTAGTTCTCGGGTGCACGCGTAGAATCGTGGGTACGGGACCCGCCCGCTACACCCGTCAGGGGGGACGCATGCCGCTCTCAGAACAAGAGCAGCGCCTGCTCGACGAGATGGAACGCCATCTCCTGAACAAGGACGCCGACGTCGTCAGCGCGCCTCGTGACGGGCAGACACTCAGCTACCGCAACATCGTCTACGGCACGGTGCTGGTGCTCGTGGGCCTCGGCGGGCTGATCGTCGGCGTCTCGAGCGGCCTGATCGTCGTCGGCGTGATCGCGTTCATCGCGATGGTCGTCGGTGTCGTGCTCGCCGCCACCCCGTCGCGCCGCAGCGGCTCCGAGTCACTCGACGGCACGCCCGCCGAGCACGCGCCCTCCACCGGCGCCAAGAAGCCGACCGGGTCGTCGTCGTCGTTCATGGACCGCATGAACGACCGTTGGGACCGTCGTCAGGGAGAACGCTGACGCCGCCCGCCTGACCGCGCCGTAGAGCGCTCAGAGAAGCACCGACCTCCGGGTCGGTGCTTTTTTGCGTTCCGGGGAGGAATCGTGCGGGAACGCATAGTGAAGTGGAGGGAAGTGGAGTAAAGTGGTGCGAACCTGAGGCGGGCCGGAGCGAAGGGGGGTGGTCGTGGATGCTGCTGGGCACCTACACCCCCAAGCTCGACGACAAGGGGCGCGTGATTCTTCCGGCCAAGTTCCGCACCGACCTCGGTGACGGCGTGGTCGTCACGCGCGGTCAGGAACGCTGCCTCTACGTGTTCAGCACGAAGGAGTTCGAGCGCGTCTACGAGAAGATCCGCGAGGCGCCGCTGACCAATAAGCAGTCGCGCGACTTCCAGCGCATGTTCCTCTCCGGTGCGAGCGACGAGAAGCCCGACAGCCAGAGCCGCATCACCCTCCCGCCGCATCTGCGCGCCTACGCGAACCTGGGCCGCGAGCTCGTGGTCACCGGTGTCGGCGCGCACGCCGAGATCTGGGATGCCGAGGCGTGGAACACCTACGCCGACAGCAACGAAGACAGCTACTCCGACATGGAGCAGGAGGTGATCCCGGGCCTCTTCTGACCCGTGGCCGCGACTCCCAGCCGCACGCCCTGGCACACTTCCCCGGTGCCAGGTCAGGCGGATGGGGATCACGGCTCCGGGCCTCGCCCCGCACATCATGAGCCACTCCGACATCCACACCCCCGTCCTGCTCGAGCGTTGCGTCGAGCTGCTGGCCCCCGCGCTCACCCGCCCGGGCGCCGTGCTGGTCGACGCGACCGAGGGCATGGGCGGCCACTCCGAGGCGCTCCTCGAGCGGTTCCCCGACATCCGCCTCATCGGCCTCGACCGCGACACCGACGCTTTGCGCATCGCGGGGGAGCGGCTCGCCCGCTTCGGCGACCGGGTCACGCTCGTCCACACCGTCTACGACGGGATCGCGCAGGCCGTGGCATCCACCGGCGTCTCGCAGATCGACGGCGTGCTGTTCGACCTCGGCGTCTCGTCGTTGCAGCTCGACGAGGCCGCGCGCGGGTTCGCGTACTCGCAGGACGCACCGCTCGACATGCGCATGGACCAGACGGCGGGCACGACCGCCGCCGACATCGTCGCGACCTACGGCGAGGGAGACCTGCGCCGCGTCTTCGAGCGCTACGGCGAAGAGAAGCTCGCCGGCCGCTACGCTCGCGCGATCATCGCGGCGCGGGCCGATGCCCCGATCGACCGCACCGGCCGGCTGGTCGACATCCTCCTCGCCGCGACCCCGGCCGCCGTGCAGCGCGACGGGCGCGGTCACCCCGCGAAGCGCGTGTTCCAGGCGCTGCGCATCGAGGTCAACGCCGAACTGGCGGTGCTCGACCGCGCCATCCCCGCCTCGATGGGGCTGCTGCGGGTGGGCGGGCGCATCGTGGTGATGAGCTACCAGTCGCTCGAAGACCGTCTCGTCAAGAGGGTGTTCGCGGATGCCTCGGCATCCAGCGCCCCTGCGGGGCTGCCGGTCGAGCTGCCCGAACACGCCCCCCGTTTCCGCCTGCTGGTGAAGGGCGCCGAGCTGGCCTCCGATGAGGAGAAGGAGCGGAATCCGCGTGCCACCCCCGTGCGGCTGCGTGCCGCCGAACGAGTGAGGGAGGCGGCATGAGCGCGCCCGCAGAGTTCGATCTGCTGTCCGACCTCCCCGAGCTCTCCGGTTCTCCGGCGCCGCGCTCCGATCGTGAACGGCGCCTGCAGGCGCTCGAGCGGCCCCAGCCCCACGCGCGCGCACGACGGCCGCGGGCGCTGTACGGCGTCATCGCCGTCGCGGGCGCCGTGCTCATCGGCGCCGCCCAGATGGGGCTGTCGATCCTCACGACCCAGTCGTCGTATCAGCTGGCCGATCTCACCTCGCAGCAGCGCACGCTCGACTATCAGAAGCAGATGCTCACCGACTCGATCGCCGGTCTCAGCTCGCCGCAGTACCTCGCGGCGAACGCCTCGGCTCTCGGCATGGTCACCGGGCAGGCGCCGACCTATCTGCGCCTGAGCGACGCCGCCATCATCGGCACCGCGGCGGGAACCGGCGGAACGAGTGCGATCAACGCGCTGAACCAGGCCGCCGTCCCGAACGCCCTCATCGCCGGCGTGCCGCTCGCCGCCGACCCGTCGGCCAGCCTCGGTGGCGGAAAGAGCGCCGCCGACGAGGCGATCGCCGCCGCGGCCGATACGTCGACACCCCCCGCCATCACCGACGGTCTGCCGACCCCCGCCACACACTGAGATCATGACGACCCGCGCCACCCGCAGCCCCCGCCGTCGCACCGTCGTCGCGCTCGCCCTCGTGCTGGTGATCCTCGCCGCCTTCGTCGTGCGCCTCGTCGACATCCAGGTCGTCAACGCCAACGACCACATCGACGAGTCGCAGGCGCTCGCCACCGGTGCGAAGCAGACGCTCTACGGCGCCCGCGGCGAGATCGTCGACACCAACGGCACCGTGCTCGCGACGAGCACCCTGCTCTACGACGTGCAGATCGACCCGATGCTCGCCACGCAGGGGATCGACAAGACCGACGCCGACGGCAACGTCATCGACGACGCGAACGGCGACCCCGAGAAGGTGGCCTGGCCCGAGCTCGCGGCCCGCATCGCCGCGGTCACCGGCCAGTCCGCCGCCGAAGTGCAGAAGATCGTCGACGACGCGGTCGCCGAGAACGCGAAATCGCAGTTCGCCTATGTGAAGCGGTACGTGTCGACCGAGGAGTACCGAGCCCTCGCCGACCTGAAGCTGCCGTTCCTGTCGTTCCCCGAGCATCCGTCGCGCACGTACCCCGACGGTGCTGTCGCCGGCAACATCCTCGGGTTCGTCGGTTCCGACGGTACGCCGCTGGAGGGCATCGAAGATCTGCAGAACCAGTGCCTCGAGCCGACGGAGGGTGAGCGCACCTACCAGAGCGGTGCCGACGGGGTCATCATCCCCGGCACCGAGGTCGAGAAGCCCGCCGTCAACGGCGGCACGCTGAAGCTCACGATCGACACCGACCTGCAGTGGTACCTGCAGCAGCTGATCGCCGAAGAGACCGCCCGCTACCAGGCCAACTGGGGCGGGATCATGGTGATGGAGGTCAAGACCGGGAAGATCCGCGCGATCGCCGAGACTCCCACCGTCGACCCCAACGACCCCGGAGCGTCGTCGCCCGACGACCGTGGGTCGCGCCTGCTCCGCGTCGCGTACGAGCCCGGGTCGACGTTCAAGCCCGTCACCGCCGCGACCGCGATCGAGCAGGCCGGGCTCACGCCCACCTCGACCGTCGAGGTGCCCGACCAGATCGAGTTCCCCAACGGCGCGGTGATCAACGATTCCGAGAGCCACGCCACCGAGAACCTCACCCTCACCGGGGGTCTCGTCGAGTCGTCGAACGTCGCGATGAGTCAGTTCGGCACGCTCGTGCCCGCCGACGTGCGGCAGGACTATCTGGAGCGTTTCGGCGTCGGCGGCGGCGACGCGCTGAACTGGTCGGGTTCGCCGACGGCCGGGTTCTCGTCGGATGCCAAGGACTGGGACAACCAGACCTACTACACGACGACGTTCGGCCAGGCGTTCACGGTGACGCCGACGCAGGTGCTCAGCGTCTTCCAGACGATCGCGAACGGCGGCGTGCGCCTGCCCGCGAGCCTCGTCGAATCGTGCACGCAGGCCGACGGCACGGTGACGACCCCCGACGAGCCCGACCCCGTGCAGGTCATCAAACCCGACACCGCCGCCCAGGTCTCGCAGATGCTCGAGAACGTCTACGCGCAGGGCACGCTCGCCGCCGACGTCAACATCCCCGGCTACCGCCTCGCGGTGAAAACGGGCACGGCGCAGATCCCCGACGGCAACGGCGGCTACAAGGACGGCCTGTACATGACCTCGCTCGCCGGGTTCGCTCCCGCCGACGATCCGCAGTACGTTGTTCTGACGCTGTTCGACGAGCCCAAGACCAACACGATGTCGTCCGCGAACCGCTCCGTCTTCAAGAAGGCGATGACGCAGGTGCTCACCCACTACCGCGTCATGCCGTCGAACTCGGCAACGCCCCTGCTGCCCGTGATGTATTGACGCGCTCCGTGCGCGTGAGGAACCCCCAGCCATGATCCGGATGACCCTCGCAGAGATCGCCGACGCCGTCGGCGGCACCCTCCAGCTCGCGGGCGCCGACACGCCCGAGACGGTCGTCGCGGGCGCCGTCGACACCGACTCGCGCGCTATCGGCGATGGCGACATCTTCGTCGCGAAGCCCGGCGAGGCCACCGACGGGCACCTGTTCGTCGCCGCTGCGGCGGATGCCGGTGCCGCGCTCGCGATCGTCGAACACACCGTCGAGGTGCCGGTGAGTCAGATCGTCGTGACCGACGCCGTCGAGGCGCTCGCCGACCTCGCCCGCACGGTCGTGGCGCGCGTGCGCGACGGGGGAGCGCTCCGCATCGTCGGGATCACCGGCTCGAACGGCAAGACCACCACCAAGAACCTCCTTGCCCGCATCCTGCAGAGCGAGGGCGAGACGATCGCCCCGCGCGGCTCGTACAACAACGAGGTCGGCGCTCCGCTGACGATGCTCCGCGTCGACGAGGGCACCCGTTACCTCGTGAGCGAGTTCGGGGCATCCGCCCCCGGTGAGATCGCGCGGCTCGCCGGGCTCGTCACGCCCGACGTCGGCGTCGTGCTGATGGTGGGCCTCGCGCACGCCGGTGGGTTCGGCGGCGTCGAGGCGACGCAGAAGGCGAAGACCGAGCTCGTCGAGGCGATCCGCCCGGGCGGCGTCGCGGTGCTGAACGCCGACGACCCGCGCGTGGTCGCGATGGCGCAGGCCGCCGCCGAGCGCGGCGCCGCC
>NZ_JAAGRY010000054.1 GCF_015707995.1 Microbacterium paulum | reverse complement strand
GGCCGTCGACCAGCGCATCGACGACCCGGCGCCGCCCGAGCCGCGACCATTCTTCGCCGCCCGGGTCGGCGAGGCGGCCCAGGGCGAGAGCCGTGGCGGCCTGTTCGAGCACGGCCTCACGGCCGGCCGGGTGCGGGGTGCCGGGCAGGGCGACGAGCCAGCCCCAGCGCGTGCCGCGGGCCTCGACCGCCACGATCGCGCGCCCGTCGTGGTCGGGGGCGGCGGCGGCCTCGCGCGAGCGGCGCCCCCATCCGCGCAGCGTCTGCGTCTCGATCGCGCCGCCGACGTGCGCGACGACCACCTCGTGCGCGACCGTTTCGAGCACGACGGGTGCCGCGAGGGTGAGCCCGACCTGCTCGACGATGAACTCGGTCGGGGCCCCGCGCAGTGCGAGGCCCGTGAAGAGCGTCCGCACGGCGTCGCGCGCTTCGAGGGCCGTGGTCTGGTCGGCGATGATGCGGCGGTGCACGGCTTCGGTGATCATGACGAACTTGACCTCGCGGTGCAGCGCGACCAGGGCGATCCCCGCCGCGCGGGCGGCCTCGGCGAGCACGGCGGGCACGTAGCGATAGTGCGCACCGAGCTCGAGCACGATGCCCGCCGCCCCGACCTGCGCCAACTGCGCGACGAAAGCCGCGAGGCGGGTGGGGTCGTCGGGCCAGCCTGACCCCGTCGACAGCAGCAGTTCGCCGCCTTCGAGCAAGCGCGCGACGTCGGCGCTATCGGAGACGTGCACCCATCGGACGGGGGCGTTCAGCGCAGCGCCGCCGACCACGACGACGGGGGCTCCGGGGGCGAACGCGTCGAGCGCGAGCACTTCGCCGACGGTTGGCAGAACGTGTTCCGGACGGTCTGTCCGAGAAACGCTCACATCGTGACGAAAAGACACCTGCGTCTCTCCCTTCGCTGAGTCAGCATAAGCATGGCATGCGTCGGTCGATCTGTCCGATTCGGCGCCCCTCCACCTCTTTCCGCCTCGCTCGCCCTGTCAGGAGCCCCGCATGGATCTCATCCGCCACCACGTCGCCGGCCAGTCGACCGGATCGCCCGAGCGCACCGGCCCCGTCTACGACCCGGCGACCGGTGCGGTGCAGGCCGAGGTCGCCTTCGCGTCGACGGCAGAGACCGACGCCGCGATCGCCGCGGCCGCCGCCGCCCTCCCCGCGTGGCGGGCGACGAGCCTCATCAAGCGTGCCGACGTGTTCTTCCGCCTCCGCCACCTGCTCGTCGAGCGCGCCGACGACCTCGCCGCGATCATCACCGCCGAGCACGGCAAGGTGCTCTCGGATGCCAAGGGCGAGATCAGCCGCGGCATCGAGAACGTCGAGTTCGCCGCGGGGCTCGTGCACCTGCTGAAGGGCGAGCACGCCGAGCAGGTCTCGCGTGGTGTCGACGTGCACTCGGTGAAGCAGCCGGTCGGTGTCGTCGCGGCGATCACCCCGTTCAACTTTCCCGTGATGGTGCCGCTGTGGATGACGGCATCCGCCATCGCCTGCGGCAACACGGTCGTGCTGAAGCCGAGCGAGAAAGACCCGTCGGCGGCGCTCTTCCTCGCGAAGCTGTACGAAGAGGCGGGCCTGCCCGCCGGTGTGCTCAACGTCGTGCACGGCGACAAGGTCGCGGTCGACGCACTGCTCGACTCGCCCACCGTCCGCGCCGTGAGCTTCGTCGGTTCGACGCCGATCGCCCGCTCGATCTACGAGCGCGCCGCGGCGGCCGGCAAGCGGGTGCAGGCCCTCGGCGGCGCGAAGAACCACATGGTCGTCATGCCCGACGCCGACCTGGATGCCGCGGCCGACGCCGCCGTCTCGGCCGCGTACGGCTCGGCCGGCGAGCGCTGCATGGCCGTGTCGGTGCTGGTCCCCGTGGGCGACGACGTCGCCGACGCTCTCGTCGAGAAGGTCGCCGAGCGCATCGCCGGGCTCTCGATCGGCCCCGGCACCGACGCCGCGAGCGAGATGGGTCCGCTCATCACGCGCGAGCACCGCGACAAGGTCGCCGCGTACGTCACGGGCGCCGCCGCCGAGGGCGCGACGGTCGTCGTCGACGGCACGACCCAGCGGTTCGAGGGCGACGGGTTCTTCATCGGCGTCTCGCTCGTCGACCGGGTCGCCCCCGGCATGAAGGTGTACGACGAAGAGATCTTCGGCCCGGTGCTCGGCGTCGCGCGCGTCGCGAGCTACGACGAGGCGGTCGCCCTCGTCAACGCGAGCCCGTTCGCGAACGGCACCGCTGTGTTCACCCGCGACGGCGGCACGGCACGGCAGTTCGAATTCGACATCGAGGTGGGTATGGTCGGCATCAACGTGCCGATCCCGGTTCCGGTGGGGGCGTTCTCGTTCGGGGGGTGGAAGAACTCGCTCTTCGGCGACTCGCACATCTACGGTCCCGAGTCGGTGCACTTCTACACGCGCAGCAAGGTCGTCACGACCCGCTGGCCCGACCCCAGCGAGAGCCAGATCAGCCTGGGCTTTCCGAGCAACCACTGACGATCCGAGGAGAGAGACCATGACCGCCACCCCCATCACCGGACCCGTCACCGACCCGGAAGCCGACGCCGCCGTCCGCGCCGACGACCGCGGGCACGTCTTCCACTCGTGGAGCGCGCAGGCCCTCATCGATCCCCTGCCGGTCGCGGGCGGGGCCGGCGCGACCTTCTGGGACTACGCCGGCAACAGCTACCTCGACTTCTCGTCGCAGCTGGTGAACCTCAACCTCGGCCACCAGCACCCCGATCTCGTCGCGGCGATCCAGGAGCAGGCGGGGCGGCTCGCGACGATCCAGCCCTCGATGGCGAACGCCACCCGCGGCGAACTCGCCCGGCTCATCAGCGAGATCGCGCCCGACGGCTTCTCGAAGGTGTTCTTCACGAACGGCGGGGCGGATGCCAATGAGAACGCCGTGCGCATGGCGCGCCTGGTCACGGGCAAGCGCAAGGTGCTCGCGATGTACCGCAGCTACCACGGCAACACGTCGACGGCGATCACCCTGACGGGAGACCCGCGCCGCTGGGCCAACGAGCCCGCCGACGCGTCGGTCGTGCACTTCTTCGGCCCCTACGACTACCGCTCGCCGTTCCACTCCGACTCGCCCGAGCAAGAGACCGAGCGCGCACTCGCGCACCTCGAACAGACGATCATCCTCGAGGGGGCCTCGACGATCGGGGCGATCATCATCGAGTCGGTCGTGGGCACAAACGGCGTGCTCATCCCGCCGCCCGGATACCTGCCGGGTGTGCGCGAACTGTGCGACCGCTACGGCATCGTCTACATCGCCGACGAGGTCATGGTCGGCTTCGGCCGCCTGGGCACCTGGTGGGGGTTCGAGAACTTCGACGTCACCCCCGACCTCATCACCTTCGCGAAGGGCATCAACTCGGGCTACGTGCCGCTCGGCGGCGTCGTCATCTCCGACCGCATCGGGGCGCACTTCGACACGGTCTCCTTCCCCGGCGGGCTCACCTATTCGGGGCATCCGTTGGCCTGCGCGCCGGGCATCGCGACCTTCGAGGTGTTCCGTCGCGACGGCATCCTGGAGCGCGTCCGCGACCTCGGCGAGCGCGTCGTGCGCCCGCGACTGGAGCGGATGGCCGAACGGCATCCGTCGGTCGGGGAGGTCCGCGGTCTGGGCCTGTTCTGGGCGATCGAGCTCGTGCGCGACCGGCACAGTCGCGAGCCGCTCGTGTCGTTCAACGCGTCGGGGGCGGATGCCGCCCCGATGGCCGCGTTCGCGGCGGCGTGCAAGAAGGCGGGCCTGTGGCCGTTCACGCACTTCAACCGCGTGCACGTGGCCCCGCCGCTCGTGATCTCCGAAGACGACCTCGTGCGGGGTCTCGACGTCATCGACCGCGCGCTGGAGGTCACCGACGCGGAGGTGCGCGCGTGAGCGTGCTGCAGAACGTGATCGGCGGGGTGTCGACCCCCTCGACGGGCGCTCTGTTCGACCTCGTGAGCCCCGTGACCGGCGAGGTCTACGGCCACGCTCCGGTCTCGACGGCGGCGGAGGTGGATGCCGCGTTCGCGGCGGCATCCCGCGCCTTCGACACGTGGAAGCGGACGACGCCCGCCCAGCGCCAACTGCTGCTGTTCCGCCTCGCTGATGCGCTGGAGGCGCACGCGGAGGAGTTCGCCGATCTGGAGTCGCAGGACACCGGAAAGCTGCGCGCGAGCCTCGTCGCCGACGAGATCGTGCAGTCGGTGGACCAGCTCCGCTTCTTCGCGGGCGCAGCCCGTGACCTCGACGGGCGGGCGGCGGCGGAGTACGCGGAGGGTTTCACGTCGTACGTGCGCCGCGAGCCGATCGGCGTCGTCGCGCAGGTGACCCCGTGGAACTACCCGCTCAACATGGCGGTGTGGAAGATCGGTCCGGCGCTCGCCGCGGGCAACACCATCGTGCTCAAGCCCAGCGAGACGACGCCTCAGACCACGGTGCGCCTCGCCGAGATCGCCGCCGAGATCCTGCCCGCGGGCGTTTTCAACGTCGTGCTCGGCGATCGCGAGACCGGGCGGCTGCTCGTGGAGCACCCGACGCCGCAGCTCGTCGCGATCACCGGCTCGGTGCGCGCCGGCATGCAGGTGGCGACCTCGGCGGCCGCAGACCTCAAACGCGTGCACCTCGAGCTCGGCGGCAAAGCGCCGGCGCTCGTGTTCGCCGACGCCGACCTCGATCGGGCCGCGCGCGGCATCGTGGAGGCCGCGTTCTTCAACGCCGGCCAGGACTGCACGGCCGCGACGCGCGTGCTCGTGGATGCCGCGGTGCACGACCAGCTGGTCGCGAAGCTCGTCGCCCACACCCGCGATCACGCGAAGACGGGCGCGCCGGATGACCCGGAGGCCTTCTTCGGCCCGGTGAACAACCCCGACCAGCTCGCGCGGGTGCAGGGGTTCGTCGACCGGCTGCCGTCGCACGCGTCGATCGCGATCGGCGGGCGCCGACAGGGCGACATCGGCTGCTTCTTCGAAGCGACGATCGTCACGGGCATCCGCCAGGACGACGAGGTCGTGCAGCAGGAGATCTTCGGCCCGGTGCTCACGGTGCAGCCGTTCGCGTCGGAGGAGGACGCGCTCGCGCTGGCCAACGGGGTGCCGTACGCACTCGCGGCATCCGTCTGGACGCGCGAGCACGCGCGGGCACTGCGGTTCTCCCGCGACCTCGACTTCGGCTGCGTCTGGATCAACGCGCACATCCCGTTCGTCTCCGACATGCCCCACGGCGGCTTCAAGCACTCCGGGTACGGCAAGGACCTCTCGATCTACGGCTTCGAGGACTACACCCGCCTCAAGCACGTCATGGCGAGTCTGGACTGAACGCACCGACCTCGACGCCGAGCAGTCCCGCCGCGGCACGGAGCACGGGCGACACCGGATCGATACCCGCACCCCAGCCGACGAGGCCGTGCGCGCCGAGTCCGTCGATCATGGCGAGCAGGTGCCAGGCCAGCGGCTCTGCGTCACCCGCCGGGATGACGCCGGCCGCCATCCCCCGAGAGACCTCCTCCGCGATCAGCGCACGCCAGGCGTCCATCGCCGCCCGCACCCGCTCGGCGAGCGGAGCGTTGCGCGTGCCCAGTGCCCACGCCTGCACCCAGACGAGGGTGACGTCGCGGCGTGCGGGATCCAGCGTCGTCCGCAGCAGCGCGCCGATCCGCACGGGAGCGGCAGCGTCGGGAAGCAACGCCCGCACCTCCTCGAGCTCGCCGGCGACGATGTCGAAGAAGGTGTCGGCGACCAGGTCGTCCATGCTCGGGATGTAGTGGGCGACCAACCCGGAGGCCACGCCGATGCGCGTCGCAACAGCGCGCAGCGTCACGGCATCCAGCCCGTCGGCGAGCGCGAGTTCGCGCGCAGCACCCGCGATCTGCTCCCGGCGCTGCCCGGCGCTCAATCGTGCGCGCCCGGTGGTTGACGTCTGCGGCATCGGCTCGCTACCCTCCGATGAGTTGATCATGTGATCAATAAGCTACTCCAGGACCGCACGAGAGTCGAGGATGCCGATGAGCTGGCGGATGCCGAGCGAGACCGCGCCGCACGCGCGCACGTGGATGGCCTTCCCCGTGGAGGGACCGACCCTGGGCGACACCGACGCCGAGCGCGAAGAGGGCTACGCGGCGTGGACGGAGGTCGCCGCGGCCATCGCCCGCTTCGAGCCGGTGACGATGGTCGTCGATCCGTCCGAGTTCGCGCGCGCCCGGAGGATGCTGCCGGGTGACGTCACGGTCCTGGAAGCGCCCGTCGACGAGTTCTGGATGCGCGACCACGGCCCGACGTTCGTGATCGACGACGAACGCCCCGGCGTCCTCGGCGCGGTCGACTGGATCTTCAACGGCTGGGGCGCACACGACTGGGCACGCTGGGAACGCTCCGCCGAGCACGCCCGCATCGTCGCGGCCGAGGTCGGCGCGGAACTCATCTCCTCGACCCTGGTCGCCGAAGGCGGCGGCTTCCACGTCGACGGCGAGGGCACGGTGCTGCTGACCGACACGGTGCAGCTCGACCCGCGGCGCAACCCCTACGCCGATCGCGCGCGCGTCGAAGCGGAGCTCGCCCGCACCCTCGGCACGACGACGGCGATCTGGCTGCCGCGCGGCCTCACCCGCGACTACGACGATTTCGGCACGAACGGCCACGTCGACATCGTCGCGACCTTCCCCTCCCCCGGTCGCGTGCTCCTGCACACGCAGCGCGACGCGGCGCACCCCGACCACGCCGTCAGTGCCGCGCTCCGCGAACTGCTCGCCAGTCAGACCGACGCCGCCGGACGCCGTCTCGAGGTCGTCGAACTGCCCGCGCCGGCGACCCTGCGCGACGACGAGGGCTTCGTCGACTGGAGCTACGTCAACCACCTCGTCGTGGGCGGCGGCGTCATCGCCTGCGGCTTCGGCGAGGACAAAGCGGATGCCGAGGCCCGCGCGATCCTCGCCGACGCCTACCCGGGGCGCGAGATCGTCACGGTCGACGCCCGCCCGATCTTCGCGCGCGGCGGCGGCATCCACTGCATCACGCAGCAGCAGCCGGCCCTGCCGCGCGAGGTGACCTCGTGATCGACGTCGTCGACGCCTCGATCGCCGAGCTGCGCGCCGCCCTCGACGACGGGCGTGCGACGGCCGTCGAACTCGTCGAGGCCTACCTCGCGCGCATCGACGCCTACGACACACCCGCCACCCCGACCGCCCTCAACGCGGTCGTCGTCCGCAACCCCGACGCGCTCGCGGAAGCCGCGGCATCCGACGAGCGCCGCGCCCGCGGCGAGACCCTCTCACCCCTGGACGGCATCCCCTACACGGCGAAGGACAGCTACCTCGTGCGGGGACTCACCGCCGCGGCGGGCTCCCCCGCCTTCGCCGAACTGGTCGCCCAGCGCGACGCCTTCACGATCGAGCGCCTGCGGGCGGGCGGGGCGATCTGCCTGGGACTCACAAACATGCCGCCGATGGCCAACGGCGGCATGCAGCGCGGCGTCTACGGACGGGCGGAGAGCCCGTACTCCGCAGACTGGCTGACCGCACCGTTCGGCTCCGGATCGTCGAACGGGTCGGGCACGGCGACCGCGGCATCCTTCGCGGCCTTCGGACTCGGCGAGGAGACGTGGTCGAGCGGCCGCGGGCCCGCGAGCAACAACGCGCTGTGCGCCTACACGCCCTCGCGCGGCGTCATCTCCACCCGCGGGAACTGGCCGCTCGTGCCCACGATGGACGTCGTCGTCCCCCACACCCGGACGATGGCCGACCTGCTCGAAGTGCTCGACGTGATCGTCGCGGACGACCCCGACACCCGCGGCGACTTCTGGCGCACACAGCCATGGATCCCGCTGCCGGCGCCGTCCGCCGTGCGCCCGGACGACTACCGTGCGCTCGGCGCGGGCGCGTCGGTGGCGGGCCTGCGCCTCGGCATCCCTCGGATGTACATCAACGCCGACCCGGATGCCGGGACCTCCCCCGCCCCGGGCATCGGCGGCCCGACCGGCCAGCGCATCCAGACCCGCGCGTCGATCATCGCACTGTGGGAGCGGACGCGGGCTTCCCTCGAGGCGGCGGGGGCGGAGGTCGTCGAGGTGGACTTCCCCGTGGTCAGCACCTACGAGGGCGACCGGCCGGAAGCGCCGACCATCGCGACGCGCGGATTCGTCTCGCCCGCCTACCTGCGGCGCGAGATCGTCGACCTGTCGGCGTGGGCGTGGGAGGACTTCCTGTCCGCGAACGGCGACCCCGCTCTGTCCTCCCTCACGAACGTCGACGGCGCACGGATCTTCCCGCACCCCGAGGGGGCGCTCCCCGACCGCTACACCGGGTTCGACGACGACATCGCGACCTACCCCGACTGGGTGCGGGAGAACCCCGGAATGACCTGGCGCGACATGCCGGAGCTCGAAGAGGGGCTGAGGGGCCTGGAGCGCACCCGGCGGGTCGACCTGGAGGAATGGATGGCCGGCCTCGGGCTCGACGCGGTCGTCTTCCCCGCCGTCGCCGACGTCGGACCCGCCGACATGGACGTGAACCCGGCCTCCGCCGAGCTCGGCTGGCGCAACGGCGTCTGGGTCGCGAACGGCAACCTCGCCATCCGTCACCTCGGCATCCCGACCGTGACGGTGCCGATGGGGCTCATGGACGACATCCGAATGCCGATCGGCCTCACGATCGCGGGACGCGCGCGCGACGACGCCGCACTCCTGCACCTCGGCTGCGCGATCGAGATACTCGCCCCCGAACGACCGGTGCCGCCGCGCACCCCCGCACTGAAGGACCGCACATGACCGACGCCGCCCGCATGCACGATGTCACCCCCGAGACGCGCCGCATCGTCGACCTCGTGCTCGACTACTCCCGCGAACGCCTGCTCGCGCAGGACACCCCGCTCGACAAGCCGCTGCCCGCCGCCGAACTCAGCCGCCTGGCGGGGCGGACGATCTCCGAAGAGGGGGTCGGCGCCGAGCGCGCACTCGGGGTGTTCACGCACGTCCTGGCCCCGGCATGCATCACGACCGACGACCCGCGGTATCTCTCCTTCATCCCGACCGCGCCCACGAAGTCGGCGGCGGCGTTCGACCTCGTCGTGTCGGCGAGCGCACTCTACGGCGGCTCCTGGCTGGAGGGCGCCGGCGCCGTGCACGCCGAGAACGAGGTGCTGCGCTGGCTGGCCGACGAGTTCGGCCTGCCGGCATCCGCGGGCGGCGTCTTCGTGCAGGGCGGCACGCTCGGCAACCTCTCCGCCCTTGTCGCCGCGCGGGAAGCGGCGCGCGCGCACCGCGCCGACACCGGCGCCGCCGCGCCGACCCGCTGGGCGGTCGTCTGCAGTTCGCAGGCGCACTCCTCGATCGCCTCGGCTGCGCGGGTGATGGACGTCGACGTCATCACGGTGCCCACGGATGCTGACGGGGTGCTGCGCGGCGACGCCGTCGCGGAGGTGCTCGCCGACGTGCACCAGCGGGTGTTCGCCGTCGTCGCGACCGCCGGCTCGACCAACTTCGGCATCGTGGACGACATCGCCGGCGTCGCCGCGGCAGCACACGCCCACGACATCTGGCTGCACGTCGACGGCGCCTACGGCCTCGCGGGCATGCTGTCACCGCTGGCCCGTCACCTGTACGCCGGCGTCGAGCAGGCCGACTCGGTGATCGTCGATCCGCACAAGTGGCTGTTCGCCCCGTTCGACGCCTGCGCTCTCATCTACCGCGACCCCGAGCAGGGCCGACGCGCGCACACGCAGCACGCGGAGTACCTCGACACCCTGACCGACCGCTCCGACTACAGCCCGTCCGACTACGCGGCCCACCTCACCCGCCGCGCCCGGGGGCTTCCGCTGTGGTTCTCGCTCGCCACCCACGGCGCAGCCGCCTACCGCGAGGCGGTCAGCGCCTCGATCGTGCTCGCCCGGCGGATCGCCGACGAGATCGCGACGCGGCCCGGGTTCTCGCTCGTCCGCGAGCCGCAACTGGGCGTCGTCGTGTTCGAGCGCGACGGCTGGACGCGCGCCGAGTACGAGGCGTGGTCGCAGCGCCTGCTCGACGTGCAGCACGCCTTCGTCACGCCGTCGAGCCACGAGGGCCGCGCCAACGCCCGGTTCGCGATCCTCAACCCCCGCACCACGTTCGAGGACCTCACCGGCATCCTCGACACCATGCACTGACCGCCGGACGTCGCACGGGAGCCAGCCCGCTGACTTCTGAATCAGTCTTGATTATTCACTGTCGCGATTGATATCGTCGCCGATCATGCCCCAAACGACGGAAACCGCGCCTTCGCGTCGACAGGCCCTGGATGCCGCGTCCAAAGCGATCATCGAGCAGCTGCAGGAGGACGGGCGACGACCGTACGCCGAGATCGCGAAGGCCGTCGGTCTCAGCGAAGCAGCGACGCGCCAGCGCGTGCAGAAGCTCGTCGACCAGGGCGTGATGCAGATCGTCGCTGTCACCGACCCGCTCCAGCTCGGCTTCGCCCGTCAGGCGATGATCGGCATCCGCATCGCCGGCGACACCCGCGGCATCGCCGCGCAGTTGTCGACCCTGCCGGGGATCAGCTACGTGGTGTCGACGGCGGGATCGTTCGATCTGCTCGTCGAGGTCGTCTGCGAGAACGACGACGACCTCATGGACCTGCTCAACGAGCAGATCCGCGCCCTTCCCGAGGTGGTCTCGACCGAGACCTTCGTCTACCTCAAACTCCACCGTCAGCTCTACAACTGGGGGACACGATGACCATCGACGACGCCGACCTGCAGGCCAAGGCCCGCGACCACCTCTGGATGCACTTCGCACGCCAGTCGGTGATGACCGAGGGCCCCGGAGTGCCCATCATCGTCAAGGGCGAGGGCCACCACATCTGGGACTCGCGCGGCAAGCGCTACATCGACGGGCTCGCCGGCCTGTTCGTCGTCAACGCCGGCCACGGCCGCCGCCGCATCGCCCAGGCCGCCGCGAAGCAGGCGGAGGAGCTCGCCTTCTTCCCGCTCTGGTCGTACGCCCACCCGTCCGGCATCGAAGCCGCCGACCGTATCGCGAACCTCGCACCGGGAGACCTCAACCACGTCTTCTTCTCCACCGGCGGCGGCGAGGCGGTCGAGACCGCGTTCAAGCTCGCCAAGCACTACTGGAAGCTGCAGGGAAAGCCCACCAAGCACAAGGTCATCTCCCGCGCGATCGCGTACCACGGGACGACGCAGGGCGCCCTCGCGATCACCGGCCTGCCGGTCATGAAGCACATGTTCGAGCCGGTCACCCCGGGCGGCTTCCGCGTGCCGAACACCAACTACTACCGCGCTGCGGAGTCCGGCTTCGGCGGCGGCACGCCGGAGGAGTTCGGTCTGTGGGCCGCCGACCGCATCGAGCAGATGATCCAGTTCGAGGGACCCGAGACGGTCGCCGCGGTGTTCCTCGAGCCGGTGCAGAACGCCGGCGGCTGCTTTCCCGCCCCGGCCGGCTACTTCCAGCGGGTGCGCGAGATCTGCGACCGCTACGACGTGCTGCTCGTCTCTGACGAGGTGATCTGCGCCTTCGGACGCCTCGGCCACTACTTCGGGGCCCAGGCCTACGACTACCAGCCCGACATGATCACGTTCGCGAAGGCCGTCACCAGCGGCTACGCGCCGCTGGGCGGTACGATCGTGAACGACCGCGTCTACGAGCCCTTCGCGCACGGCGACCTGTCGTTCCCGCACGGCTACACCTTCGGCGGACACCCCGTCTCGGCGGCCGTCGCGCTGGAGAACCTCGATGTGTTCGAGGAGGAGAAGCTGCTGGAGAACGTGCGCGAGAACTCGCCCGTGTTCCGCGCGACGCTCGAGAAGCTGCTCGACCTGCCCATCGTCGGCGATGTGCGCGGCGACGGGTACTTCTTCGGCATCGAGCTGGTCAAAGACAAGGCCACGAAGGAGACCTTCGACGACGACGAGTCCGAGCGACTGCTGCGCGGCTTCCTCTCCAAGGCGCTGTTCGACGCGGGGCTCTACTGCCGCGCCGACGACCGCGGCGACCCCGTGATCCAGCTCGCCCCGCCGCTCACCATCGGCCCGGCCGAGTTCGACGAGATCGAGCAGATCCTGCGCTCCGTGCTCACGGAGGCCTGGTCCCGCCTCTGACCGGGATCACGAACTCCGCATCCGATCGCGTGATCGGATGCGGAGTTCGTGCGTATCTGCGGCGTTCGTCAGGCCAGGATGCGGGTGTCGATCACCTCGCCGCCGCGGATCGACAAGCCCGCACGAAGAGACGCGTCAGCGGCGAGCGCGGCGTCGGTGCCGAGGTCGGCGAGCGCGAGCGTGTAGCGCAGCGTCGCGTTCGTGAGCGCGAGGGTCGAGGTCAGCGGCACGGCCCCGGGCATGTTGGCGACGGCGTAGTAGATCGCATCGTGCACCAGGTAGGTCGGGTCGGTGTGCGTGGTCGCGTGCGTACCCTCGAAGCAGCCACCCTGGTCGACCGCGATGTCCACGAGCACCGAGCCCGGCCGCATGCGCTCGACCATGTCGAGCGTCACGAGCTTGGGCGCCGCCGCGCCGGGCACCAGCACCGAGCCGATGACGAGGTCGGCGTCGGCGACGAGGTCGGCGATGGTCGAACGCGTCGACACCCGCGTGTCCACACGGCCGTCGAAACGTTCGTCCAGGCGCCGCAACTGCGGGATCGACAGGTCGACGATCGTGACGTGTGCCCCCAGTCCCACGGCCATCTGCGCGGCGTGGGTGCCGGCGACGCCGCCGCCGATCACGACGACCCGCCCGCGCGGGGTGCCGGGGACGCCTCCGAGCAGGATGCCGCGGCCACCGGCCGGGCCCAGCAGCTGCTGCGCACCGACCTGCACCGACAGTCGCCCGGCGATCTCGCTCATGGGCGCGAGCAGGGGCAGCGACCGGTCGGGCAGTTGCACGGTCTCGTACGCGATCGCGGTGGTACCGGCATCCAGGAGCGCCTGCGTGAGCGCCGGCGCGGCCGCCAGGTGCAGGTAGGTGAACAGCGTCAGGTCCTTACGGAGGAATCCGTACTCCGGCGCGATGGGCTCCTTGACCTTGACGAGCAGGTCGGCGGCGCCCCAGACGTCGGCGGCCTCGGAGACGATCTCGGCTCCGGCAGCACGGTAGGCGTCGTCGCTGAGGCCCGACCCGACGCCGGCGCCGCTCTGGATGAGCACACGGTGGCCGTGCGCCGAGAGCTCGTCGACGCCGGTGGGCGTCATGCCGACGCGGCGCTCGCTGTCTTTGATCTCTGCGGGAACACCGATGATCATGTGCGGGACTCCTTCAAAATGGTCCGCGGAAAGGGGAGTGGAGCGGTGCAGCGCGATCACGATGTCAGCCCGCTCGATGCACGACAAGAGCATCCGAAGATTCAGTGAAAACAGTCACTCCGATCGAACTATGCTCGGCACATGGCCGCCTCCTCCGCAGATATATCGATGGATGCCGCTGATCTCCGACTCATCGACGAGTTGCGCAGCGACGCCCGCCAGCCGCTGAGCCGCCTCGCCGCGACGCTGGGATTGGCGGCATCCACCGTGCACGCGCGCATCTCGCGGCTCGTCTCCCGCGGGGTGATCCGCCGCTTCACGGTCGACGTCGACCCCGCCGCGCTGGGCTATCGCACCGAGGCTCTCGTCTCGGTGCGGATCCGTCCGGGGGCGCGCGCCCAGCTGACCCGGTTCGCCGAGGAGCTGCGCACCCACCCCGACGTCGCCCAGTACTTCTACGTCGCCGGCGCAGAGGACTTCGTGATCCACTTCCGCGGGCGTGACAGTGCCGACCTGCGCTCCTTCGTCACCGACCACCTCTCCACGCACTCGATCGTCGCGGCGACCAACACGAGCCTCATCTTCGAGCGCACGGACGGGCTGCGCGGGGTCTGAGCCCGCACCCTTCGTCCGCGAACGGACGATCCTCGGTCGAATCGTCCGAACATGGCGCCGACGCGTCATCAGCGGTGACGGCGACGCTACACAAACGAAACAGGCCGACCCTAGTATTTCGAGCACCCGAAACGCCTCATCATCAGGAGGAATCACGAACGAGTCACTCGCCGCCACGTCGGCATCCTCTCGCTCCGCCACCCTTGCCCGCTCGCTGGGGGTGTGGTCGATCGTCGGCCTCGGCCTCGGCTACATGACGCCCACGGTCGTGTTCGACACCTTCGGCAACGTCGCCGTCGAGACCAACAACGTCGTGCCCGCCGCGTACGCCCTGGCCCTCGTCGTCATGGGCTTCACGGCGATCAGCTACGGCAAGATGGTCGGGGTCATCCCGAGCGCCGGCTCCGCGTACACGTACGTCCGCGAATCGATGCACCCGAGTCTCGGGTTCCTCGTCGGCTGGACGTCACTCATCGACTACCTGCTGCTGCCGATGGTCAACGCTCTGATCCTCCGCAGCTACATGGAGGCGCTCTTCCCCGACATCCCGGGATGGGTGTGGGTCGTGACCTTCACCGCGGGTGTCACCGGGATCATCTACCTGACGATGCGCGGCACCTCCAACGTCAACATGATCCTGCTGATCTTCTCGATCGTGGTCATGGCGGTGTTCGTCGTCATGGTCATCGTGCAGTTGGTGCAGGGCGCCGGCGCCGGCACGGTCGCCTCCGTGCAGCCGTTCATCCACCCCGAGGTCGAGTTCGGCGCGGTGCTGGCCGGTGCGACTATCGTCTGCTTCTCGTTCATCGGCTTCGACGCGGTGACGATGTACGCGGAGGAGGCGAAGAACCCGAAGACCATGCCGCGCGCGATCCTACTGACCGTGCTGGTGGGCGGCGCGATCTTCCTCGTCGCGGCCTACTTCACGCAGCTTCGCTTCCCGGCCCACGAGGCGTTCCCGCCCGAGGCGATCGCCGACTCGACGCTGCCGGAGATCGGCTCGCAGGTCGGCGGCATCGTGCTGCAGTCGGTGCTGACGGCGGCGGGCTTCGCAGCCACGCTGGCGTCGTGGCTCGCCTCGCACGCGTCGGTCGCTCGCATGCTGCTGGTCATGGGCCGCAACGGCGTGCTGCCCAAGCGCTTCTTCGGCTACATCAGTCCGCGCACCCACACACCCGCCTTCACGGTGGTGCTGGTCGGCATCGTGAGCCTGGCGGCCATCGCCTTCACCCTCGATCAGATCGTCGACTACATCAACTACGGCGCCCTCATCGCGTTCACCTTCGTGAACATCTCGGTGATCGCCTGGTTCGCGGTTCGCCAGGGACGTCGACGGACGCCGCGCGACATCATCAACTACATCGTGATGCCCGCGATCGGCATGGCGCTGACCGGACTGCTGTGGGTGAACCTGGACGACCACGCGCTCATCGTCGGCCTCATCTGGACGGGGCTCGGGCTCGTATATCTCGTCTTCCTCACCCGAGGGTTCCGTCGCCCCGTGGTGTCGTTCGATGAGAACCAGCCGGTCACCGGTTTCAACAAGATCGTCGAGCCGGGGCCGCGCTCTCAGATCTGAGATATCGGATGCCGCAGGTTGCGGGGCGGGTGGTGCAGAGTCTGCGACACCCGCCCCGTGCCGTTGCCCGGCCCCGCGGCATCCGGCAACGGCGACCGGACCTCGACACGACGGGCGATGCGGCGGGCATCGACTACCGTCGAGGGGTGAGCGAGACGACCTACACCGTGGCCACCGACGGCGCCTGCAAGGGCAATCCGGGGCCGACCGGCTGGGCGTGGGTCGGCGAAGACGGGCAGTGGGCGGCGGGCGCGATCCCTGTGGGCACGAACAACATCGGCGAGTTGATGGGGTTGCTCAAGGCGATCGAAGACCACGCCGACGTCGCGCACCTGGTCGTGCAGGCCGACTCGAAGTACGCCATCGACACCTACTCGTCGTGGATGGACGCCCACCGCCGCCGCGGCTGGAAGACCTCGACCGGCGCCCCGACGAAGAACCGCGACCTGCTCGAACAGCTCATCGTCGCGCGCGACGCCCGCCGCGAGCGCGGACTGCCCGACGTGGTGCTCGAGCACGTCCGCGGGCACCGCGGCCACGTGCTCAACGAGTGGGCCGACGAGCGCGCCGTGCGCGGTGCGGAGCACGCCGCCAAGGGCACCGCGTCGGCGTGGTCGAGCCTCGGTGGACTGCAGCCCGTGCTCGACGTCTCGTCGGCGCCCGGCAAGAAGCGCTGACCCGCCGCGCGCCCGCGGCCCGCGCGCCCGGCCCGCGCGCCCGACCTCGGGTCAGATCTCGGTCGTGCCCTCGGTGAGGCCGATGTGATTGCCGTCGGGGTCGACGATCACGGCCCACCAACTGGTGGCCGTGATGGGCTGTTTGGGTTGGGCGACGCTGCCGCCGGATGCCTCGGCGATCGCGATCGCGTCGTCGATCGAGTCGACCTCGACGTACGACCGCGGTTGCGTGAACCCGTCACTGCGCGGCGCGAGCCCGCCACCCGACACCCCGTTCGGTGCGTGCCACATCGGGTAGCCCTCGAACCCGGGCGGCGCGGAGATCTGCCAGCCGAACAGGTCGCGGTAGAACGCGCCGGCCGCGCCGAGGTCGGAGACCGGGATGTCGATGTGGGTGATGTCGCCGTGCGCCATGGTGACCCCTTTCGCCGCGCACAGTCTGCGGCCGCCCCGCGCGCGTCACAAGAGGGTGACACGCGCGGCGCGCGACGCGGCGCCTGAGGCTCAGCCGACGCGGCTCGCGGGCGAGACGCTGTAGGTCTCTTCGCCGTCGATGACCGCGACGGGGCGGAGCGCGTCGTTGACCGCGTCGTACGTCGCCTGCTCGAGGCGGATGTCGGATGCCTTGACGGTGTCTTCGAGCTGCTCGGGGCGCGACGCGCCGACGAGAGCGGCGGAGACGTTGGGGTTGTGCAGCACCCACGCGAGCGACAGCTGCGGCACGGTGATGCCGGCCTCGTCGGCGATGGGCTTCAGCTTCTGCACGGCCTCGAGCACCTCATCGCGCAGGAACCGCTTGATGAAGTTCGCGCCGCTCTTCTCGTCGGTGGCCCGCGAACCCTCGGGCACGGGCTGGCCGGGCAGGTACTTGCCGGTGAGCACGCCCTGCGCCATCGGCGACCAGACGATCTGCGACATGCCGAGCTCTTCGCTGGTCGGGATCACCTTCTCTTCGATCACACGCCACAGCGCCGAGTACTGCGGCTGGTTCGAGACCAGCTGGAAGCCGAGCTGGGTGGCGAGCGCGTGCCCGTCACGCAGCTGTTCGGCGGTCCACTCCGAGACGCCGATGTAGAGGGCCTTGCCCTGGCGCACGATGTCGGCGAAGGCCTGCATCGTCTCTTCGAGCGGGGTCTCGTAGTCGTAGCGGTGCGCCTGGTACAGGTCGACGTAGTCGACCTCGAGGCGGCGGAGCGAGCCGTGGATGCCGTCGAAGAGGTGCTTGCGCGAGAGACCGGTGTCGTTCGGGCCCTTGCTCCCGATCGGCCAGTAGACCTTCGTGAATATCTCGAGGTTCTCGCGCGGCTGGCCCTTCAGGGCCTTGGCCAGCACGACCTCGGCGGCCGTGTTGGCATAGGCGTCGGCGGTGTCGAACGAGGTGATCCCGAGATCGAGTGCCTTGTGCACCGTCGCGATCGCCGCATCGTCGCCGACCTGCGACGCATGGGTCACCCAGTTGCCGTAGGTGATCTCCGAGATCTTGAAGCCGCTGTTGCCGAGGTACCGATAGTTGACCATGCGACCACGCTAGTCGCGCGGGTGGATGCCGGGGCGATCGCGTCGGCATCCACCCTTCGACGAGCTCAGTGACCGCCCTTCGACGAGCTCAGGGACCGCCTGCCGACGCCGCCGGTCAGGCGATCGCGTCGTCGTGCCGCGGGCGCGCCTTGGTGTCGCCGTGCTCGGGGAACAGGCCGAAGTCGGTGGCGAGCTGCCCCATCTGGGTGTTGTCGAGCTTGTCGAGGAGCTTGCCCTTGATGAAGTTCGGCCCGGGGATGTGCACCGCCTCGCCGTCGGCGAGACGCGTGGTCGCCTTCATCAGGTAGCGGATGTCGTAGGTCGAGTTGAAGACCTCGGGCACACCTCGCTCGATGTCGAGCAGCTGGTAGGTCGCCTCCATCGCCGTGCGCACCGAGTACTCGGTGGTGAAGATGCAGTCGCGGGTCGTCTCGGCGAACTGACCGATGAACGCGAAGTTCACGCTGCCCTCGGGCACCACCTGGGGCCGGTCGCCGGCCTGGCGGGGCATGAAGAACGACGTGACGTAGGGCATCATGACCGGCACGCACTTGGCGGCGTTCGCGGCGAGCTCGGGGATCTCGTCGACCGGAACGCCCATGTGGTAGAGCCATTCCTGCGTGATCTCTTCGCCCGTGCAGTCCTGCATCGCCTTCTTGACGAAGTCGCCCTCCTTCTCGACGAACAGCCCGTAGACCCACACGACGACCTCGTTGGGCTTCTGCGCCTTGAAGTGCGGCTGGCGGTTGATCGTCCAGCTCATGAGCCACGACGAGTCCTTGGCGGTGACGATGCCGCCCGTGACGACCTTGCCGGTGAAGGGGCTGCGCTGGGTGATCTTCTCGATGTACGCGGGAATGCGCTCGTCGATGGTCGTGACGGTCGCCGACTCCCACTTGGTCTTCGAGATGTCGCTCGAGAACACTTCGGGGCGGCCGAAGTCGTCGGACTTCTTCGCGATCTTGCGCCACAGGTCCCACGCGGGGGCGGGGCCGTCTTTGATGACCGCGGGGGTGTGCTGGTCACCGTCGTCGGAGTTCTCGGTGAGCGAGCCGATCGTCACGAGGCACAGGTCGTTCTCGGTCAGGTCCACTCCGCCGACTTCGCCGTCGCGGGTGACCCAGTCGATGCGGGTCGCCTGCTTGCGCCCCTCGGAGATGTCGAACTGGATGTCGGTGACTTCATGCTCGAACAGGAACGTCACGCCCTGGTCGAGCAGCCAGCGGTACATCGGCAGCACGAGCGACTCATACTGGTTGTACTTGGTGAACTTCAGCGCCGACAGGTCGGGCAGGCCCCCGATGTGGTGCAGGAACCGGTGCAGGTACAGCTTCATCTCGAGCGCGGAGTGCCACGGCTCGAAGGCGAACATCGTGCGCCAGTACAGCCAGAAGTTGCTCTTGAAGAACTCGTCGGTGAAGACCTCTTCGATGGTCTTGTTCTCCATCTGCTCGCGAGTGGCCATGATGACGCTCACGATCTCTTTCTGCGCCTTCTCAGACAGCGTGAAGAGCTTGTTCGAGTGGGCGTCCTGGCCCTGGTTCTCGGTGACGCGGCAGAGCGAGTAGTTGGGGTCGTCTTTGTTGAGCCAGTAGAACTCGTCGAGCACGCTCGCGCCCTCGATCTCGAGCGACGGCACCGAGCGGAAGAGGTCCCACAGACACTCCATGTGGTCTTCGAGCTCGCGCCCGCCACGGATGACGAACCCCTTCTTGGGGTACTTGATGCCGTCGAGAGCGCCGCCGGGCAGCTTCAGCTCTTCGAGGATGGTGATCTTGTCGCCCTTCATCTGACCGTCGCGGATCATGAAGATGGCGGCGGCCATGTTGCCGAGCCCCGCCCCGACGAACCATGCGGTCTTGTCGTCGACACCCGCGGGCTTGCGCGGGCGGGCGAACGCCTCGTAGTTGCCGCTGCTGTAATACATCCTGGTTTCCCTTTCGTCAGCTGACACCGTCATCGTCAGTCAACTGGTTCGCGGCACGTCGCGACAGGGGGACTGCACGAATTCTCACGAGGTCATGAGCGCAACGGCATGAACACCAGGCCGGCCGCACCGTCGTCGCCGGTGACGCCGACCGCCCGCACCCCGAAGACGTCGGCGATGCGTTCAGGGGTGAGCGTCGCAAGAGGGCTGCCGGATGCCACGACCCGCCCCCGGTCGACCACGATCACCTGATCGGCGTGAGCGAGCGCGGCGTTCAGGTCGTGCAGCACCGCGACGACCGCGAGCCCGTCGCCGCGGAGCGAAGCCACCAGCTCGAGCAGCTGCAGTTCGGCGGCGAGGTCGAGACCCGTCGTCGGCCCGTCGAGCAGCAGCACCTGCGGCTCTTGGGCGAGCACGCGGGCGAGCAACACCCGCTGCCGCTCACCGCCGGAGAGCTCGTCGACGCGGCGCGCGGCGAACGCGCCCGCGCCGGCGCGTTCGAGCGCCGCGCGCACCATCGCATGGTCGTGCGCGGTGGGCGCGTCGCTCCAGCCGCGGTGCGGCGTGCGACCGAGCAGCACGTACTCGGCGGAGGTCGTCCCCGCTGGCACCACCGAGTGCTGTTCGAGCAGGGCGACGGTCTTCGCGCGCGCGCGCGGACGCAGGGCCGTGAGCGGGGCGCCCTGCCACGAGATCTCGCCCGTCGCCGGGACGAGGCCCGCGATGGCATCCAACAGCGTCGACTTGCCCGCGCCGTTCGGCCCGACGACGGCGCACAGCGACCCGGCGGCGATCGTCGCCGACACACCGTCGAGCACGCGGTCGCCGTGGCGCATCAGCTGCACGCCGTGCAGCCGCAGCGTCATGAGAGCCGCTCCCGCCGCAGCAGCAGGGCGAAGACGGGCGCGCCGACGAGCGCCGTGACGATGCCGACCGGCAGCTCGCGCGGGTCGAACAGGGTGCGCGCCCCGGTGTCGGCCCACAGCAGCAGCAGCGCACCGCCGAGCGCGGCGAGGGGCAGCAGCGTGCGGTGCGAGCGGCCCGCGGGGCCGGCGACGAGGCGCACCGCGTGCGGCACGACGAGCCCGACGAAACCGATCGCGCCGCTCATCGACACGAGCGCGCCGGTCACCAGCGCGCACGCGATGAGCAGCAGCGGTCGCGCCCGCCGCACATCGATGCCCACCGACCGCGCGCCGCGGTCGCCGAGCGCGAAGGCGTCGAGCACGGATGCCGCGCCGCCGAGACCCGTCCCGACCACCGCCAGGGTCACCGCGGCCACCGCCACTCCGCCCCAGCCGGCGCCCGCGAGGCTGCCGAGCAGCCAGCCGAGGATCTCGCGGTACGTGTCGCCGGTGGCGCTCCAGAAGATGACGAGGCTCGTCGCCGCCGCGAGCGCCGCCGAGACCGCCACGCCGGCGAGGATCGTGCGGTTGGGCATGGAGGTGCCGCCGATCAGGAGCGTCAGCACGAGGGCGATCGCCGCGCCCGCGAACGCGGCGACCGGAAGGGCGAGCGACGCACCCAGCACGATCACGACGACCGCGCCGAGCGAGGCCCCCGACGACACCCCGAGCAGGTAGGGGTCGGCGAGCGGATTCGTCGTGACCGCCTGCATGACCGCCCCGACGACCGCGAGGCCCGCACCGACGAGCATCGCCGCGAGCACGCGCGGCAGGCGCAGCTCCCACAGGATCGCCTCTTGCGTCGGCGCGAGCGCCTCACCTCCCCAGCCCAACCGGGCGAGCGCACTGCCGACGACCTGGCCGGGCGTGATGTCGGCCGGGCCGAGACACAGCGCGACGAGGGCGCTCGCGACGAGCGCTATGGCCAGGGCGATCGGCAGCACTGCGCGCGCGGGCGTCGACGTGGCATCCATCGCGCGAGCCCCTCGCGTCACTGCGGCAGCTCCGCGAGCTGTGCGGCGAGGGTTTCAACCGCCTCGACGGTGCGCACCCCCGCCTCGCCCGCGGCGAACGGCACGATCAGGTAGCGGTGCGCGCGCACCGCGCTCAGCGCCGCCGTGGCGGGATTGCCCTCGAGCTGCGCGATCTTCTTCTGCGTCGATCCCCACGCCGAATCGACCAGCACGATCACGTCGGGATCGGCGTCGACGACCGCCTCCCACGACAGGCTCGCCCACGAGTCGTGCACGTCGGCGGCGATGTTGCGCAGGCCGACGGCATCCATGATCAGCTCGGGCGCGCCGATGCCCGCCCCCACGTACGGCACGTCGGAGCCCGAGCTGTACCAGAGCGCCGTGAGCCCGCGCCCGTCGGGTGCCACGGCGGCGAGGCGGGCCTTCTCGCCGGCGACGAGGTCGCCCGCACGATCCGGCACGCCGAAGACGTCGCCGACGAGGGAGATCTCGGCCCAGAGGTCGTCCCAGGTGAGCGGGTCGGGGCGCAGCGCCGCCTCGCGGCAGGCGCTCGGCGAGACGAGCGTCGCGGTGCCGAGCCGGGCGAGCGTGGCGCGGTCGCCCGCGCCGTCGGCGGTGAGGTTCGACTCCCAGCCCGCATAGACGAGGTCGGGGGCGAGAGCGAGCACGGCTTCTTGCGAGGGCACCCGGTCGCTCAGCACGGGCGGCGGGTCGGCCGGCGCCCACGCGTCGGCGTACGGCCCGTCGGCGAAACCGACGCCGACGATGCGGTCGCGGAGCCCGAGGGCGAGCATCATCTCGATCGACGTCGACTTGATCGCGACGACGCGCTGCGGCGGGCTCGGGATCACGACGTCGAAGCCGCAGTTCGAGAACGCGAGCGGCGCGTGCGAGGTGGTCGAGGGCGATGCGGATGCCTCGGCGCCGGCGCCGGCGCCTGTGCCCGTCGGCCCGGCGCACCCGGCGAGCGCCGCGAGCAC
>NZ_JAAGRY010000053.1 GCF_015707995.1 Microbacterium paulum | reverse complement strand
ATGCGGTCACCGCGCCTCGCGGCCGCAGGCGGGCGCGGCGCGCGAAGCCCTGCGGCGGGAACACCTGCGCGCGCGCCCCCATCGCCAAGCCTGCGACAGCCATCGGCGTGGGGGGGGGGGGGGCCGCCCCGGCGGCGGCCCCCCCGGCCCCCCCCGCGGGGGGGGGGGGGGGGGGGCGGTTCCCCGCCGGGGCCCCCGCCCCGCCCGCGCCGACGCCCGCGCCCGCTCCCGCACCGCGCGCACCGCGCCGGGCCGCGACGACCGCGAAGACGATCGCCCCCGCGGCCGCGACGGCGCTGACCGCGCAGAGCACCAGACCACCGGGCGCGTGGTCGCCGCCGCTGATGCCATAGGCATCCGCCAACGACATGCCCGGAATGAAGGCCGCCCCGAAGTAGCCCAGCGCCCCGGCGGCGATCACGGCGCACACCGCCGCACCGCACCAGACCGCCGAGAGACGGCCGAGCGCGGCGATCACGACCAACGCCAGCGCGAGCACCGGCCCGACGAGAAGCGTCGCCAGCACCGACCAGGGGCTGAACGCCTCACCGGTGTCGTCGAGATGGCCCGAGATCTCGACGAGGCTCGCGCCCGGTACCGCCGCGAGCGGGTTCCAGACGAGAATCTGCAGCGCCGCGACGGCGGCGTAGAGCACGATGGCGAGACCTCCCAGCACGGCGACGGTCACGGGCTTCATCCCCTGAAGGTATCGCCCGCTCGCGGCGAGCGGTACCGGCATCCACAGCGCTCCCCAAGACGTCGTGGGTACGGTCGAAGGCATGGATGCCTCGGCTGAACCCTTGTCTGTCGTGACCGGCGACGGGGTGTCGACCTTCTCCCCCGACCAGCTGCGCGCGATGCGCGACGAGTTCCAGCGGTTTCTGCTGGAGTACCAGTTCGGGCTGCGCGAGGTCGAAACCAAGCTCGGCATCTTGCGCGACGAGTTCTTGCTGATGCACGAATACAACCCGATCGAGCACGTCTCGAGCCGCGTCAAGACGGCCGACAGCATCGTCGACAAGCTCGGTCGCAAGGGCATCGAGCCGACGTTCGACGCCATTCGCGCCGGGATCACCGACATCGCCGGCATCCGCGTCACGACGAGTTTCACGAAAGACGCCTACCGCCTTTTCGACCTCCTCACGGCGCAAGACGACATCGCGGTGCGCGAGGTCAAGGACTACATCGCCGAGCCCAAGCGCAACGGATATCAGAGCCTGCACGTCATCGTCGAGGTGCCCGTGTTCCTCTCGTCCGGCCGCGTCGACGTCGCCGTCGAGGTGCAGTTCCGCACCATCGCGATGGATTTCTGGGCGAGCCTCGAGCACAAGATCTACTACAAATACGCCGGCGTCGTGCCCGACGGGCTACTCGCCGAGCTGAAAGAGGCGGCCGATTCGGCGGCCCTGCTCGACGCCCGCATGGAACGCCTGCACAGCCAACTGCACGGACCACGGCAGCCCTCGATCCGCGCGGTCTGATCCGGTCGGGGTTTTGTCGGCGCGTATGGTCGTCACCTGACGCGATAGCGACCAGATGCGCCGACAAGTCCGCCACGAGCTCCCCACCCCGCGGCCGCGGTCACGTCATAGCCTGGAGCCATGAGCGAAGACCCGCGCCTCGAGGCGGCACGCTACCGGATGGCCCGCATCGCCGCGGACGACGAGGGTGCGGATGCCGAGGCGGGCGCCGCGTCACGAGAAGCGGATGCCGAGGCATCCACCCCGCCGGCTGCGGTGCCCGCCGCCCCACCCGCGCGGAATGCGCACGAGCGGGCGCTGTATGTCGAGACGGCGATCCAGCAGGCGATCCGGCGCGGGGAGTTCGACGATTTGCCGGGAGCGGGCAAGCCCCTCGAAGGCCTCGTCGATCATCATGATCCGGACTGGTGGATCCGCCGCAAGATCCAGTCGGAGCAGCTCACCGGGCTCGGCCCGCCCGCGCTGCTGCTGCGCGGCGAGCACGCCGAGTTCGCCGCGCGCGTCGATGCGCTGACCCGCGAGAGCGACGTGCGCGAGTACGTCGACGACTTCAACCGGCGCGTGATCGACGCGCGGCGGCAGTTGCAGGGCGGGCCGCCCGTCGTCACGCCCACGCGTGATGTCGAGGCCGAGGTCGCCGCCTGGCGCGAGCGGCGCCGCGCGCGCCCTGCGGCGTCGGGGTCGGGGTCTGAGGCCGGGTCGGGGTCTGAGGCGTTGGGCGGGGCCGGCGATGCCGCGCGCCCCCGGAAACGATGGCGCATCTGGCCGGTTCGAGGCACCTGAAGCGACGAGCTGCGCCATCGAATCCCGCGCGCCGGCGCCTCAGCGTCGCGCGCTCACCCCAGCGCGGCGCGCCACTGCGCGAGCAGGGCGGCGGTGGCGCGGGTGTCGGTCCAGGGCATCTCGGGCACCTCGGTGCGGCCGCTGCGCAGTGCCGCGATCGTCGCGTCGGCTTCGGCGGCCATCGGGCTGACCGTCGCGGTGTGCAGGTGCTCGTCGGGCCGGCCGGGGCGGCGCAGCACGGCCGCGTCGGTCGAGGCGACGCGGCTGCCCCACACGTTCGGGATCTCGAGTTCGCCCCGCGTGCCACGGATGACCGCCGTGCGCGGCAGCGCGCGCGTGATCGAGGTCTGCACGTGCGCGCGGATGCCGCCGAGGTCGAGGGTCGCCGAGGCATCCTCATCGACGCCCGTCTCACCGATCACGCCCGTCGCACTCACGACGGTCGGTATGGATGCCTCGAGCCGCCCGACCCACGCGGCCACCCCCACCGCGAACGACACCGGGTAGCAGCCGGCGTCGAGCAGGGCGCCGCCGGCCAGCGCCGGGTCGAAGAGGCGCGCGATGCCGCGGTCGGCCGCGAAGCCGATGGATGCCTCGACCTCGACGATCTCGCCCAGGTCGCCGCCCGCGACGAGCTCGCGCATCAGGTCGGGGAACGGCCCGAACCGGTACTTGAAGGCCTCGACGAGGGGCCGCCCGGCGGCCTCCGCCGCGTCGAGGACCTCTTCGGTCTCGGCCACGTCGATGCCGAGGGGCTTCTCGCACAGCACAGCCTTGCCCGCGGCGAGCGCGCCGAGACTCAGCTCGCGATGCGACGTGTGCACCGTGCCGATGTACACAGCATCGACGTCGTCACGGGCGAGCACCTCGTCGTACGTGCCCGCCGCCGCTCCGGGAAAGTCGGCGGCGAACTCGTCTGCGAACGCCCGGGCGCGAGCCGCGTCGCGCGCGCCGACCGCCCGCAGCGTGCCGAGCTGCGCCGCCGGCAGCGCCCGCAAGAAGTCGCTGCTGATTCCGCCGGCGCCGAGAACGGCCCACCCTGCCTTGTCGCTCATGCCTCCACGCTAGAGGCGCGCTGCGTTCTCCGCCGCCGGCGCGTTCCCCTTCCCCGAGAAACCTTGGCCGCCCCCGTCAGCGCGCGAGCGCCTGCTCCACGTCGGCGAGAAGGTCGGCCTCGTCTTCGATGCCCACCGAGAGGCGCACGACCTCGACGGGCACCGCGGCCTCGGTGCCACGGACCGAGGCGTGGGTCATGGCATCCGGGTAGTTGACGAGCGACTCGACGCCGCCGAGCGACTCGGCGAGAGTGAACAGACGCGTGGATTCAGCGAAGCGCCGCGCCGCCTCGCCCGATTCGAGCGCGACCGACACGATGCCGCCGAACCCCGACATCTGCCGCGCCGCGAGCGCGTGGCCCGGGTGCGAGGAGAGGCCCGGGTAGTACACGCGCGCGACGCGTTCATGCCCCTCGAGGAATGCGGCCACCGCCGCGGCGTTCTCGCTGTGCCGCTGCATGCGCACGGCGAGGGTCTTGATGCCCCGCGTCGTGAGCCACGCGTCGAGCGGACCCGACACGGCACCGACCGCGTACTGCAGAAAGCCGATCTTCTCGGCGAGCGCGTCGTCGTTCACGATGAGCGCGCCCCCGACGACGTCGGAATGCCCGCCGAGGTATTTGGTGGTCGAGTGCACGACGACGTCGGCGCCGAGGGCGAGGGGCTGCTGCAGCGCCGGCGTCGCGAACGTGTTGTCGACGACGACGAGGGCGCCGACCGCGTGCCCGATCTCGGCGAGGCCGGCGATGTCGGTGATCCGCAGCAGCGGGTTCGACGGCGTCTCGACCCAGACGATCTGCGGCGGCGCGGCCTCGACGGCGGCGCGCACGGCGTCGAGATCGCTCATGTCGACGACGCGCAGGCGCACGCCCCACGGCCCGAGCACCCGGGCGAGCAGCCGGTAGGTGCCGCCGTAGACGTCGCTGCCGAGCAGCACCTCGTCGCCGGGTGCGAGCGCGGCGCGCAGCAGCGTGTCTTCGGCGGCGAGCCCCGACGCGAACGAGAACGCGTGCGCCCCGCCCTCGATCGCGGCGAGCTGGGCCTGCAGCGCGGTGCGCGTCGGATTTCCGCTGCGCCCGTACTCGTATCCGCCGCGCAGCCCGCCGATGCCGTCTTGGGCATACGTCGTCGAGAAATGCACCGGCGGGATGACGGCGCCGGTGGCGCCGTCGGGCTCCTGCCCGGCGTGCACGGCGAGGCTCGCGAACCCGCGGGCGGTGTGGCTGGTCATGAGCGTGCTCCTTCGGCGATGGGGTCGGTGACAGCGTCGGTGTCGAGCTGGATGCCACGGGCGTCGAGCCACGCGTCGTCGTACAGCCGCGAGAGGTAGCCCCGGCCGTGGTCGGGCAGCAGCACCACGACGACGTCGTCTTCGCCGAGGCCCTGCGCGACGCGGAGCGCCGCGACGACCGCCATGCCCGACGATCCGCCGACCAGAAGGCCCTCTTCGCGGGCGAGACGGCGGGTCATGGCGAAGCTCTCGGCGTCGGACACCCGTTCGTAGCGGTCGACGACCGAGGGGTCGAACGTGTCGGGGTAGAAGTCTTCGCCGACGCCCTCCACCGCGTAGGAGTGGATCGGGCCGCCGGAGTAGATCGAGCCCTCGGGGTCGGCGCCCACGATGACGGCCTCGCCCGCCGTGGCATCCTTCAGAAAACGGCCCGTGCCGCTGATCGTGCCGCCCGTGCCGATGCCGGCGACGAAGTGGGTGACGCGCCCGTCGGTGTCGCGCCAGATCTCGGGCCCGGTCGTCTCGTAGTGCGCGCGCGGACCGTTCGGGTTCGCGAACTGGTTGGGCTTGGACGCGCCGGGGATCTCGCGCGCGAGCCGGTCCGACACGCTGTAGTACGAGTCGGGGTGGTCGGGCGGCACGTTCGCGGGCACCTGGACGACCTCGGCGCCGTACGCGCGGAGCACCGCCGTCTTCTCTCCCGTGAACTTGTCGGGCACGACGAAGATCATGCGGTACCCGCGCTGCAGGGCGACCAGGGCGAGCCCGACGCCGGTGTTGCCGCTGGTCGGTTCGACGATCGTGCCGCCGGGGCGGAGGGCGCCGGATGCCTCGGCGGCATCGATGATCCGCGAGGCGATGCGGTCTTTCGCCGACCCGCCGGGGTTGAGGTATTCAACTTTCGCGAGCACCGTCGCGCGGGTGCCCGCAGCGACGTGGTTCAGTCGGACGAGCGGGGTGTTTCCGACGAGGTCGGCGATGTGCGAGACGTAACGCATGAGGGTGTCCTGTGGTGGGGCCGCGGCGCCGGCGAGAAAAGCCGAAAGGGCGCGTGGAAGGCGGCGGGTTGTCGGGGTCGTCGAGAAGAGCCGGGCAGGCTCAGCGACAACAGCGACAGGTCAGCAACACGCCCCCACCGTAACCCGAGGCGGCCGGATGCCTCGAAGTGTTACGCCGACTCCGTAACACTTCGCCGCCCGCCCTAATCTGTGGGAGTGAGCACGAACCCCGACGAGTTCGGCTTCGACACCCGGCAGGTGCACGCGGGCGAAGCCGAAGAGCGCAACCACAACGCACGCATCACGCCGATCTACCTGACGGCGGCGTACCTCTTCGACGACTTCGCCCAGGCCGAAGCGCGCTTCACCGGCGCCGACGAGGGGCAGCTGTATTCGCGCAACCTCAATCCGACCCACCAGGTCGCGGAGCGCCGCATCGCCTCGCTCGAGGGCGGCACGGGCGCGATCGTCGTGGGTTCGGGTCAGGCCGCGATCACGGCGCTGCTGCTCGGGCTCGCCGGGGCGGGCGAGCACATCCTCTCGACCGCGAGCATCTACAGCGGCACGCGCATCCTCTTCGACCGCACGTTCGCGCGTCTCGGCGTTCACGCCGACTACGTGCGCGACCCGGCCGACCGCGACGAGTGGGAACGGCTGATCCGGCCCGAGACGAAGGCGATCTTCGTCGAGACGATCCCGAACCCGAAGAACGACCTCGTCGACGTCGCCGCCGTCTCGCAGATCGCCCGGGCCCACGGCATCCCGCTCATCGTCGACAACACGGTCGCGACGCCCTACCTCATCCGGCCCTTCGAGCACGGAGCCGACGTCGTGTGCACTCGTCGACGAAGTTCCTCACCGGGCACGGCGCGGCCCTATCGGGGGTCATTGTCGACGGCGGCTCGTTCGACTGGGAGGGCTCGCCGCGGGCCTACCCGGGCCTCACCGCCCCCGTCGCGCCGGGCAAGCCCTCATACGCGCAGGCGTACGGAAAGCGCGCGCTCGAGGCCTACATGCGCTTCGGCATCGTCAACGACCTGGGCGCGGCGCTCTCGCCGGTGAACTCGTTCCTGCTGCAGCAGGGCATCGAGACCCTCTCGCTGCGCATGCGCCAGCATCTCGCCAACGCCGACGCGATCGCGCGGTGGCTCGCCGAGCACCCCGTCGTCGAGAGCGTCGACTACGCCGGTCTGCCCTCGAGCCCCTACCACCGCATCGCGCAGGAGCGCTTCGGTGGGCATGCAGGATCGGTCTTCGCGTTCACGGTGCGCGGCGGGCGGGCGGGCGCGGAACGCTTCTTCGACGCGTTGCAGCTGATCAGCCGCATGACGAACATCGGCGATGTGCGCTCGATGGCCCTGCACCCGGCGACCACGACCCACGTCTCGTTCTCTGCCGCCGAGCGCGAGCGCCTCGGCATCACCGACGGGCTCATCCGGCTGTCGGTGGGCATCGAGACGGTGGACGACCTCATCGCCGACCTCGACCGGGCCCTGCAGGCCGCGGCGCGCTGACCAAGCCCGGCGCGCCGCCCGGGCCGCCGCGCCGCATGTCGCCATGTTGCGACGCGGCGCGCGAGCGCGCGCGGATCTCCCTAACGTCGAGTGACATGAGCACCCCGCAGCCGCACCTCCTCCCGGGCACCCCGTCGATCGACGACGGCACCCAGGGCATGTCGGCCGACGCGTTCAAGGCGTTCTTCCGCGGTCACCCGGCGGGCGTCGCGGTCATCACCGCCGTCGGCGACGACGGCCCCGTCGCGCTCACCGCATCGTCGGTGTCGTCGGTGTCGGTCGACCCGCCGCTTCTCATCTTCTCGATCTCGAGCCTCTCGTCGGCGACGCCCACCCTGCGCACGGCGCAGTCGCTCGTCGTGCACCTGCTCGACGCCGACGACCTCGACATCGCGCGCCTGGGCGCCACGAGCGGCGTCGACCGCTTCGCCGATCGCGACACCTGGTCGAGCCTCACGACGGGCGAGCCGGTCTTCCACGGCGTGCGCGCGTGGGCGCGGTGCGCCGTGATCAGCCGCATGGATGCCGGTGCCTCGACCGTGATCGCGGCACAGGCCGTGCAGGGCTCGATCACCCGCGACGCGAGTGCCGACGACGGCGACGAGGCCGGAGCGCTCGTCTACCACAACCGCCAGTGGCACCGCCTCGGCGACCACTCGCGCATCGGCTGAGCGCCCGCGCCCCAGCGGCGCGAGCGCTCGCGCCGATCAGCGCTCGGAGGGTGCGCCCGCGTCGCGCCAGGCGGGAAAGCCGCCCTCGACGTGGGCGACGTTCGTGAAGCCCTTCTGGCGCAACTGCTCGGCGACGGGGCCCGAACCGCGGATCGAGCCGCACACGATGACGATGTCCTGATCCCACTCGGTGATCTCGGCGAGCTTCTCGGGCGAATCGAGCAGGAACTGCGCATCGAGGGCGTTGCGGTCGGCACGGATCGACCCGGGGATCGTCCCGTCCTGCGCACGACCGGCGTCGCTGCGCACGTCGATCACGACGGCACCGTTCGCGAAGCGGGCGGCCGCCTCTTCGGGCGTGATCAGGGGAGCGTCGTAGGCGGGCTGTGCATCGGCAGAGGTCTCAGACATGCCTCACACCGTAGGCGCTCGGGCGCGCGAAGCGGCGCAACGGGTCGCCGGATTGCTCTGCGTTGCTCCATGTGACGCCGCGCTACGGCGCATCACGCGAGGTGACGACGCCGCATTGCCGCGCCCCGACCGGCTCTCTACGTTCGGGCAATCGGCACCTTCGACCGCCGCCCCTTCCGACCGCTGGAGACCCCATGACCGACACCCTGCCGCGCACGAGCGCCGAGGCCACCGCCCCGGCATCCGTGCACGCCGACTTCGGCACGCTGCCGGTCGTGCGCCAGAAGCACTGGTTCCGCTGGACCCTCGCCGCGATCATCGTGTTCGTGCTCGCGCAGTTCGTGTGGTCACTCGTGACCAACGAGAACTACGAGTGGGATGTCTTCGCGCACTACTTCTTCTCGCCGCCCGTGCTGCAGGGCGTCGGCCTCACCCTCGTGTTCACCGCGGTGTCGGCGGCGATCGGGTTCGTCCTCGGCACGCTGCTCGCCCTGGCCCGGCTCGCGAAGTCGCCGCTCCTGAACAGCGCGGCGTGGCTGTACATCTGGTTCTTCCGCTCGGTGCCCCTCGTGGTGCAGCTGGTGGTCTGGTACAACCTCGGCTACCTGTACCCGACGCTCGGGCTCGGCACCCCCTTCACGACCGACTTCTGGCTCGTCGAGTTCCCCACCGTGCAGCTCATCTCGGCCTTCGCGGCGGGCGTGCTGGGCCTGAGCCTGCACCAGGCCGCCTACTCGGCCGAGATCATCCGCGGCGGCCTGCTGTCGGTCGACCAGGGCCAGCTCGAGGCGGCCGCCTCGCTCGGCATTCCGCCGCGGCGCCGCCTCACCCGCATCGTGCTGCCGCAGGCGATGCGCTCGATCGTGCCCAACGCGACCAACGAGGTCATCGGGCTCGTGAAGGGCACCTCGGTACTGTTCGTGATCGCGATCCCCGAGCTCTTCTACGCCGTGCAGGTGATCTACAACCGCAACAGCCGCGTGATCCCGCTGCTGCTGGTCGCGGTGGTCTGGTACACGATCATCACCACGATCCTCTCCATCGCGCAGTACTACATCGAGCGGTACTACGCCCGCGGCACCGTGCGGGTGCTGCCACCAACCCCGCTGCAGCGCGCTCGGCACTGGGTCTCGATCCAGTGGGCACGCCTCGGCGACGGCGAGAAGACCCCCGCGGCATCCGCGACGCCGACCGCAACGACGACAACCACAGGAGCACAGTCATGACCCTCACCGAGAGCACGACGGGCCTCGTCGAGATCCGCGGCGTGCACAAGAGCTACGGCGGCGTCGAGGTGCTGCGGGGCATCGACCTCACGATCGCGCCCGGCGAGGTCGTCGCGATCCTCGGTGCGAGCGGTTCGGGCAAGTCGACGCTGCTGCGCACCATCAACCATCTCGAGACGGTCGACGCCGGCTCGGTGGCCGTCGACGGCCAGCTGATCGGCTACGAGCAGCGCGGCGGCAAACTCTACGAGCTGCGCGAGAAGCAAGTGCTCGAACGCCGCACCCAGGTCGGCATCGTCTTTCAGAACTTCAACCTCTTCCCGCACCTCACCGCGCTCGAGAACATCACCGAAGCCCCGCTCGCGCTCGAGCGGCTGTCAAAAGACGACGCCCGCGAGCTGGCGCTGGGTCTTCTCGACCGGGTGGGGCTCGGCGACAAGGCCGACCACTACCCCCGCCAGCTCTCCGGCGGTCAGCAGCAGCGCGTCGCTATCGCCCGCGCCCTCGCGCTCAAGCCCAAGGTGCTGCTCTTCGACGAACCGACGAGCGCCCTCGATCCCGAACTCGTCGGCGAAGTGCTCGACGTGATCCGCGACCTCGCCCAGCTCGGCACGACCCTCGTCATCGTGACGCACGAGATCGGATTCGCCCGCGAGGTCGCCGACCGCATCGTCTTCATCGACGGCGGCGAGGTCATCGAGCAGGGGCCGCCGAGCGAGGTGCTCGTGCGCCCGACGCACCCGCGCGTGCAGGAGTTCCTCGCCAAAGTGCTCGCCTGAGCCGCGGCATCCATCGACCGACCCTTCCGCCCGTTCCCGACACCCTGACCCTCACCCTGACCCTCACCCTCACCCTCACCCTCACCCGAACAGAAAGACCACAGCAATGGCCATCAGCAAGAAGCAGGGCATCGCCCTCGGCGTCGCCGTCGTCGCGGTCGCCGCGATCGTCGGCGGCATCGTCACCGCCGTCAGCCTCAACGGCTCCGCCCAGGCTGCAGAGCCCGCACCCACCGCCTCCGAGGCGAACGTCGCCACCGGAGACATCCAGTGGGTGCACCTCGACGAGCCCGTCGCCGAGGCGGTCGACGCGCTCAAGAAGAGCGGGTTCACCCCCGTCGAGCCCGGAAAGCTCACCGTCGCGGTCGCCGCGTACCAGCCGCCGCTCGCCTACATCCCCGAGGGTGAGACGCTGCCGGCCGGCACCGAGCCGAACATCGGCTCGCTCATCGCCGAGGCGCTCGGCCTGACCTACAACCCGGTCGTCGTCGCGTGGGCCGACTGGCCCCTCGGCATCCAGTCGGGAAAGTACGACCTGATCACCTCGAACGTGACCGTCACCGAGGAGCGCAAAGAGCTCTACGACTTCGCGAGCTACCGCGAAGACCTGCTCGGCTTCTATGTGCGCTCCGACAGCTCGATCAGCAAGATCGAGGGCCCCGAAGACATCTCGGGCCTCAAGATCATCGTCGGCTCGGGCACCAATCAAGAGCAGGTGCTGCTGACGTGGAACAAGCAGCTCGAGAGCGAGGGCAAGGCCCCCGCCGAGCTCGTCTATTACGATGACAATGCGGCGGCGACCCTCGCGATCCAGTCGGGCCGCGCCGACGCGACGTTCGGCCCGAACGCCACAGCGGCCTGGGCCGCCCGTGAGACCGGCGACACCAAGCTCGTCGGTACCGTGCCCGGCGGCTGGCCGCTCACCGCGAACATCGCGGCGGCGACGGCCAAGGGCAACGGACTCATCGAGCCCGTGCAGATCGCGCTCAACGCCCTCATCACGGGCGGGCAGTACGGCGAAGTGCTGAAGATCTGGGGCCTCGAGCAGGAGGGCGTCGACACCAGCGAGGTCAACCCGCAGGGCCTGCCCAAGTCCTGACACACCATCCCACACACATCGCCGGCCGGGCCCGCACTCGCGGACCCGGCCGGCACTCATGCCCGACCCGCCCAGGAGCACCCGATGTCAGACACCACCGCCCCCGCCGCCCTCGGCACCGACAGCCCGGCGACCGACGGCCTCACCACCCCGGCCCTCACGATCCGGCTCGTCCGCACCGAGGAGTACGCGCGCGCCGGCGAAGTGACGGCGGATGCCTACGTGTCGAGCTACGGCGAACTCAGCGACGAGTACCTCGCGTCGCTGCGCGATGTCGCGGCGCGCGTGCTCGTCGGCGACGTGTGGGTCGCCGTCGATGAGGCGGGCGAGATCGTCGGCACCGTCTGGGTGTCGCGGCCGAACCGGCCCCTGAACCCCGACGTCGCCCGGTCCGGCGAGACCGACTTCCGCCAGCTCGCCGTCGCACCCGCAGCTCGCGGACGCGGCATCGGTCAGGCACTCACGCGGCACGTGATCGCCCTCGCGCGCGAGCGCGGCTCGCACCGCGTGGTCATGAACAGCGGACCCGAGATGACCGGCGCGCACGCGCTCTACGCGGGCCTCGGCTTCGACCGCCTGCCCGAGCGCGAGGGTCGCTTCGAGGTGCAGCCGGGGCGGTTCATCGAGCTGTTCGCGTTCGGTTACGACGTGGCGCCGGCCGAGGTGGATGCCCCGGAGCCGGTCGGCTCCCCCGCCGGTGCGGTCTCGTGGCAGGTCGAGCGCGTGCCGTGGGACGATCCCGACGCCGAGCGGCTGCGCGAGCAGATGGACCGCGAGGTGGGCCCCCGCTACGCCGACCGGTTCAGTGAGGCATCCACCGAAGAGGATGTCGATGAGGCCGAACGCGCGTTCTCGATCGACCCTGACACGATCGTCGCGACGCTCCTCGCGCGCGACGCGCGCGGGCGCGCCGTGGGTCACGCGGCGCTGCGCGACCTCGCGCACGACGGCACCCGCGATCTCGAGATCAAGCGCTTCTTCGTGCAGCCGCACGCGCGCGGCCTCGGGGCGAGCAGGGCCCTTCTCGCCGCGCTCGAGCAGATCGGGGCCGAGCGCGGCGCCGCGCGACTGATCCTGCAGACGGGCGACCGCCAGCACGACGCCGTCGCGCTCTACGAGAAGGCCGGCTACGCGCCGACCCCGACCTTCGAGCCGTACCGCGCCTTCGCGTTCTCGCAGTGCTTCGCGAAGCCGCTCGTCGAGGCCGACCGCGCCGAGGCGTGACAGCCACGCGCCCGACCCGCTTGCCCCAGCGCCCGCTTCAGGACAGCTGGGCGACCGGCAGTCCCAGGCGCGCCGTGACGGCGGCGGCGATACGGTCGGTCTGGCGGAACGACAGCGCGTCGATGCCGGGGCGCGTGAACGCGCCGCCCTCGGGCTGCGAGGTGAAGGGGCCGAGCGCGAAGAGGCTCTCGTGCGGGGCGTCGCCCGGGCCGATGACCCGGCCCTCGAAGTCGACGAGCACGCGCCCGATCGCCCCGTCGAAGTCATCGTCGCGCACGCGCAGTTCGCCGCCCAGCTCGGTCGCGAGCTGGCGCAGCGCCGGATTGTCGCTTTCGGCGGCGCTGGCGCCGGGCAGCCAGGCATCCACCAGCGTGCGGGCGGCCGTCGTGCCCGCCGTGCGGGGGCTGGATGCCTCGAAACCGGCCCCCGCCGCGATGCGCACGTCGACATCGGGGCCGAGGAATCGCACGATGCCGGCGTCGGCGAGGGCGAGCAGCTCGTGCAGGCGGTGCGCGGGCGGTCCGCTGGCGACGTAGCTGAAGAAGGTGTGCCAGCGGCCGGGCAGCGACTCGGCGCGCGAGCGCGCGTTCCAGCGCGCGGCGGGGACCTCGCTGAGAGCCAGGAACGACAGCAGAGCCGCGAAGAACACCCCCTGCGCGGGGCTGCGGTCCTGGCTCGTGCGCAGCTCGAGATCGTCGATGATGTGCGCTCGCACGGCCTCGTGCGCGGCGTCTCGGCTCGCGAACGAGTCGCGGGCGAACGGGCGGTCGAGCGCCGCGACGTCGAACCGGTCGAGCGGGTCGGGCACGAGCGCGTCGAGCGCGGTGCGCAAGCGCGGGTCGTCCCAGGCGTAGGTCTGCAGCAGCGCTTTCGCCTCGGGCCAGGTGCCGGTGACACGCTCCGGGTGCCCGGTGAAGAGCTCCCGGTAGTGGCCGTGCAACAGCTCGGCGGCGATGAGCGGCCAGGCATCCCGCTCGAAGTCGAGCGGTTCGGGTCGAGCGAGAAGCGCCGCGATCGCCTCGGGCGTGAGCACGTCGCGGCGCGGCGGTTCGCCCTGGATCGTCGACGAGACCTTCGAGCGGTACGGCACCCCGCGCCGCGACCCCAGGTGCAGGCGCGGCTCGCGGCCCGACGGCAGATAGCGCAGGCCCGCGGGGCGGTCGGTCGTCGCCGGCGTCTCGACGAACCGTCCGCCGCGGCCCTGGGTGAGCAGCACGACGAGGTCGACGGCGGCGAGCCCCATGCCCCGCACGATCACGTCGCCCTCTTCCGGGATGCCGGTGAGATCGACATCGGCCGTGAAGTCGGGCCCGACGTAGACCAGCCCCTCGCGGTGCGCACCGGCGGTGAGGCCCGCCGTGGCCGCGTCGGGCGTGCGGCCGTTGTGACCGAGCGCGTAGACGACGACATCCGCGTCGCGCTCGGTCCCCGACGCGAGCGCGACCGTCCAGGCCGCGCCGCTCGGGCCTACGCTGTGCGGGCCGTCGCCGCACGGGTCCGCGCTCGCCCGCACGGCCGCGACCGTGTCGGCGTGCACGCGGATCGCGACCCCCGCGGGAGCAGACGCGATCACGCGCTGCGCGAACCAGTCGAGGTAGAAGCTGTGCAGCCGCCGCGTGGGAAAGCTGTCGGGGCGAAGCCCCCGTGCCTCGGCGGCGGCGAGCTCGTCATCGATCTCGATACCTGGCAGCTCGCCCTGCCGCCATGACTGCGCCCACGCGATCAGCGACGGACCGGGAGCGATCGGACCCTCGATCGTGCACGATTCGTCGGTGAACACCGTGACGTCTTGCGCCATCGAGTTGAGCTTCAGCAGCGGCGACTGCGCGCGCCGCCAGATGCGGCCCGCCCCGGCCGGGTGAGGATCGAACAGGTCGATCTCGAGGTCGGGCGCACCCACCTCGCCGCCGGTCGCGGGCGAAGGAAGCCGCGCGACGATCCGCTCGACGAGCATGAACGCGCGCGGGCCCGCCCCGACGACGATCAGGCGCGTGGTCATCGCGCGCCGACGGCGGCCTCGGCCACTCGCGGCGCGGGCAGACCGAGCAGGTCGCGCAGGGTCTCGCCCTGCTCGTAGCCGGTGCGGTACGAGCCGCGCTCCTGCAGCAGCGGCACGACCCGATCGGCGAACTCGTCGAGCCCGTGCGGGGTGAGGTGACCGACGACCGTGAAGCCGTCGGTCGCGCGCTCCTGCACGTACCGATCGATCTCGGCCGCGATGTGCGCGGGCGTCCCCACGAAGGTGTGCGACGCGGTGAGGCGGATGACCAGTTCACGGATGCCGAGGCCTTCGCGCTCACTCAGCTCGCGCAACGAATCGATGCGCGCGCGCACCGCGGCGTGCCGGTTGGCCCAGCCGTGATCGGATTCGGCGCCGGTGTCGGGGGCGACCTCGGGCAACGGCCCGTCGGGGTCGTAGCCCGACAGGTCGCTGCCCCACACCTGCTCGAGGTAGGTCAGGGCGGTTTCGGGCCGCACCTGCTGCAGGGCGATCTCGCGCGAGCGCTCGCGCGCCTCGGCATCCGTGTCGCCGATCACGAACGTCGCGGCCGGCAGGATCTTCAGCGACTCCTCGTCTCGCCCGTAGGCGCCGAGGCGCCCCTTGACGTCGTCGTAGAACGTGCGCGCGGCGTCGAACTGCGTGTGCAGAGAGAAGATCACCTCGGCGTGCTCGGCACCGAACCCGCGGCCGTCGGGCGAGTCGCCCGCCTGCACGATGACGGGGCGCCCCTGCGGCGAGCGCGGCACGTCGAACAGCGCGTCGACGTCGAACTGCGCACCCTCGTAGCGCACACGGGCCGGCGCGCCCTCGCGCAGGAACCGCCCGCTCCCGGCATCGGCGACGACGTCGCCCTCGCGCCACGAATCCCACAGCTTCTTCGACAGTTCGGCGAACTCGGCGGCACGCGTGTAGCGGTCGGCGTGGTCGAGATAGCCTCCGCGGCGAAAATTGGCGCCGTGGAACGCGTCGGAGCTCGTGACCGCGTTCCAGCCTGCGCGTCCGCCCGACAGCCAGTCGAGGGTCGCGAGCTCGCGCGCCAGCTCGTAGGGCTCGTTGAACGTCGTGTTGAGCGTGCCGACGAGACCGACGTGCGAGGTGGTGGCGGCGAGCGCGGCGAGCACGGCGAGTGTGTTCGGGCGGCCGACGACGTCGAGGGCGTGGATGGCGCCGCGGTGCTCGCGCAGACGCAGCCCCTCGGCGAGGAAGACGTAGTCGAACAGGCCCTTCTCGGCCGTGCGCCCGAAGTACTCGAATGCCGAGAAGTCGATCTGGCTGCCCGAGCGCGGATCGGTCCACACGGTCACGTTGTTGACGCCCGGAAAATGCGCCGCAAGGTGCACCTGACGGATGGGACGGCTCATGAGGTGACTCGCTCTCTCGTGTGGCGGCTGGCGGGGCGGGTGAGGCCGACGCGACCGCGCAACGACACCCGGTCGTCGCGGCTCAGGCCGCCGAGGGCATCGAGCAGGGGCACGACGCGCTCGGCGATCGCGACGACGTCGCGCGGCTGGCGGGCCGGCCGCAGGCGCACCCCGTCGACGCCCGCGGCGGCGAGCGCGCGGATCTCGTCGACGACGGTCTGCGGAGTGCCGACGACGTAGCGGGCGTCGGAGGCGAAGGGTTCTCCGGCGAGATCGTCGAGGCGGGTTGCCGCGTCGCGGGCGGCGGCGGGGGTCTCTTCGATGAGCACGACGAGATCGGCGAACACGCGCAGGCGCTCGCGGTCGCCGCGGAGTTCTGCGGATGCCTGGTCGAGCTCGGCCAAGATGCCGGTCGCGCCGGCGGCGGAGTGCGGGGTGACGAACACGAGGTCGGCGTGCTCGGCGGCCAGGCGGTACGGCACGGTCTGGTGCGCGAGCACGGTGATCAGCGGCCGTCCCTGCGGGGAGCGCGGCACGATCGAGGCGCCCTCGACCGAGAAGAACTCGCCGTCGAAGCGGGCACCGTGCACCTTGTCGACGTCGAGAAAGCGGCCGGTCGCCGCGTCGCGCACGATCGCGTCGTCTTCCCACGAGTCCCACAGGCGCCCGAGCACCTCGGCCACCTCGCCCGCTTCGCGGAACGCCGCGAGCAGTGCGGGGTCGTCTTCGACGCGGCCCGAGGCGGGCAGCCCGTCGGGCCCGCCTGTGCGGCGGCCGAAGTTGGCGCGCTCGGCCGCCGACGTTCCCGCGACCAGCCGCACGCCGGCGCGCCCCCGGCTCGCGAAGTCGAGGGTCTGGATGCCGGTGGCGACGTGGAAGGGCTCGGGGTGGCTCGTCGTGACGGTGGGGACGAGCCCGATGCGCTGCGTCACCGGAGCCGCGTACGAGGCGACCAGCACGGCGTCGAGCCGCCCGCGCACCCGGTCGCGTCGCAGGCCGTCGGCATCGTCCGACCCGGCGGGGTCGCCCGCGCCCGGGGCGGCGACGCGCTCGAAGCGGTCGGTGAGTGCGAGGGCGTCTTCGATCGTGGCGAGCACGATCCGCGCCCGATCGGCGGTCTGCAGCAGGTCGCGCCAGTAGCGCGGGCTCGTCAGGTCATGCGGCGTCGCCGACGGGTCGCGCCAGGCGGCGGGGTGCCAGCCGGCCCGGTCGAGCGCAAGGGCGAGGTGCACGGTGTCTGTCATGCGTGCCACTGTCGCCGCGCCGGCATCCGGCCTCAAGCCGCGATGACACAGGAAGACGCGCCACGACACGGAGCGTCATGCGGCGAGATGATGTTGCGAGCGGTGACGGTGCGCATTGCGCAAGGTGGATGCCGGGGCGACAGTGGAGCCGTGCCCCAGACCTCTCCCGCCGCGCCGTCGCACTCCGCCCCCACGGCCTCGCGCCCGACCAACGGCGACGGCACCGATCGGGGCACCCTCTCGGGCGGCGACGAGAGCGCGCTCGACAACGCCCCGTGGCATTCGCTCACCGGCCCGCACGCCCGGTTCGCGATCGGCGGCGACCTGGTGCGCCGCTACCCCGACGACGTCGCTCCGTTCGTGGCGGTGCGCACGTGGAGCGACCCGCACGTGTGGGACGCGCTTCTCGACCTCGTCGGCCCGGGCGCCGAGGTGGGCCTCTCGGGCTACGACGGCGACGTTCCCGCGGGGTGGGAGTTCACCGGCAGCGGCGCGGGGGTGCAGCTCGTGCAGACCCCGGCGCTGTCACCGCGACCCGACGACGAGGCGGTCGAACTCGACGCGCGCGACGTCGACGACATGCTGCAGCTCGTGGCGCGCAATCAGCCGGGCCCGTTCCGTCCGCGCACCTACGAGCTCGGGCGGTACATCGGCATCCATCGCGGCGGCCGGCTCATCGCGATGGCCGGCGAACGGCTGCACCCCGAAGGATGGACCGAGATCAGCGCGGTCGCCGTCGACGCCGAGCACCGCCGGCAGGGCCTCGCCTCGCGGCTCGTGCTCGACGCGGCCTTCCACATTCAGCAGCGCGGCGACCGGGCGCTGATGCACGCCGCGGCGACTAACACCGGAGCGATCGCCGCGTACGAGCGGCTCGGATTCGCGCTGCGCCGGCGCAACCGGTTCGCGTCGGTGCGCACACCCTCCTGACCGCACGTCCCCGCCCGTCGCCTTCGTGAAGTGGATGCCTCGATGACCCGCCCCTTGCGTTCCCTCGGCTTTCTCACGATCGGCCTGTTCGACCGGGCCGATCCGCGCGCCGGCCACGAAGCGACGCTCGAGATCATCGAGCACGCCGAGTCGCTCGGGTTCGACAGCGCGTGGCTGCGCGATCGGCACCTTCAGTACGGCATCTCGTCGCCGGTCGCGGTGCTCGCCGCGGCGTCGCAGCGGACGAGCCGCATCCGGCTCGGCACCGCGGTGATCCCGCTCGGGTTCGAGAACCCGTTCCGTCTCGCCGAAGACCTCGCGACGGTCGACGTGCTCGCGGGCGGGCGGCTCGAGCCGGGGTTCTCGGTCGGGCCACCGCGCCGGTTCGACGAGATCGCGCCGGCGCTCTACCCCGACACGGCGGCGCAGGAGCGGTTCGGCTACGAACGCCTCGAACGCCTGCGCGGGTTCCTCGCGGGCGAACGGGTGAGCGACTTCGCCGGAACGGAGGGCATCGAGGAGTACTCCGAACGTATCGAGCCGCACGCGGCGGGTCTCGCCGAGCGGCTCTGGTACGGCGCGGCGAGCCCCGCCTCGACGCTCTGGGCGGCCGAGCACGGCTTCCATCTGCTGACGAGCAGCGTCATCGAATCGACAGGATCGAACGATTTCGACCTCGAGCAGTACGCGCAGATCCGCCGCTACCGCGACCGTCACCCGGCCGGCGAGCGCGCCCGTGTCTCGCAGGGTCTCGTCGTGATCCCCACCGATTCGGCCACGCCCGGCCAGGTCGAGCGGTATCGCGCGTACGCGCAGTCGCGGGCGGGGCGCGTCGGCGTACCGCAGGGGCCGCGCGGCATGCTGTTCGCCGCCGATCTCGTCGGCACATCGGCGCAGATCGCCGACACCCTGCACGCAAGCCGCGCCTTCGGCGAGGTCGACGAGGTAGCCTTCGCCCTGCCGTTCAGCTTCGAGCGCGACGACTACCTGCAGCTCCTCCGCGACATCGCGGGAGAGCTCGCGCCGCTCTTCGGCTGGCATCCGGCAACGGTGGCCTCGGGGGCCTGACGCCCAGCCCGAGGCATCCGGCGCATGCCCGCGGCACGGGCCACCGGGCCGATCGGCCCGCGGTCACCAGCCGCGAAAGGCGTCGCCCGGCGTGGGCCCGACGGCGACGGGGCGGCCGTAGGTGCGCGACCACTGGCTCCACGAGCCGGGGTAGACCCGCGCGTCGATGCCGGCCTGCGCGAGCGCGAGCGCGGAGTGCGTCGAGGCGATACCGACGCTGCAATAGAGCACGATCTCGCGGGTCGGGTCGACACCGCCGGCCTGCAGCACTGCACGGATCTCGTCGGGGCCGCGCAGGCGCCCCTCGCGATCGATGTACGACACGGTGGGCACGTTCACGGCGCCCGGGATGTGGCCTGCGGCGGGGTCGGTGCCCGCCGCGCTCCCCCGGTAGTGATCGGGCGCGCGCACGTCGATGAGGATGCCGTCGACGGGCGCCCGCGCGGCATCGTCGATCGTGGCGATGCCGGCGGCGGTGGCATCCGTGTCGCGCAGCCGCACGGTGCCGGCGGGGGCGACGCGGTCGCCCGACTCGATCGGCAAGCCCTGCCCGACCCAGGCACGGATGCCTCCGTCGAGAACGCGCACGTCGATGCCGTGGCGGCGCAGCAGCCACCACGCGCGCGACGCGGCGACACCGTCGTTGTCGTCGTAGGCGACGACAAGGTCGCCGTCGTTGAGTCCCCAGCCGCGCGCGGCGCGCTCGAGCGCGTCGGGGTCCGGCAGGGGAAAGCGCCCGTCTTCGGGGTGCCCGACCCGCGACAGCTCGCGTTCGAGATCGACGTACACCGCACCCGGCAGGTGCGCGGCGAGATACGCCGGCCGCCCCTCGGGCTGGTCGAGGCGCCAGCGCACGTCGAGCAGGCGCACCGGCTGCTCGGCGGCGAGCGCCGCCCGGAGGCCTTGAGCATCGACGACGTGGGTCACCCCTCCAGCGTCGGGCCCACGCCCCTGCCGCTGGTAGGCGGCACGACACGCGACGCAACAGGACGTAAGACGGCGACGCACACGAGCGGCGCCGGCGACTTATAATCGCTCCCGTGGGAACCATCTACTACGGCGGGTCGGCGACGCCGATCCACATCGAAGACCGCGCGCTCGCACACTTGAAGGTCGTCATCTCGACCAAGCTGCGCCGCGGCGAGAGCTTCACGGTGTCGTGGCGGCACCTCGACGACGAGCCACGCGGGCGCTCGACGATCTGGCTGCACCCGTCGATCCCGCTGCGTTTCGTGTTCGACGACCCCGAGCCGTCAGAACTCAGCCGGTCGTGGATCGAAGAGCTCGCGCAGTCGGCCAACTCGTCGGGTGGCATCACGCTCGTCGCCGAGCACATCGATCCCGAGGGTGTCGAAGACGAGTCGCCGCAGGCGGTCGAAGTCTCGGAGTGAATCGGCGCGTACGGGTCCGAGCCGAGGCATCCGCTCAGCCGGTCATGACCTCGCCGGTCGGCGCGCCCTCGGGCTCGGGCACGATGTGCAGCCCGGCGGTCGAGTTCGCGGCGTGGGTGAGGGCCTCGAGCCAGGCGCGGTTGAGTGCCGGCTGACGGCTGCCGTGGTACTTGTACACGAGCGACGCGTTCGGGTGCAGCCACACCGTGGTGCGTCCGTCGCCGAGGCTCGGCTCGTTGCGCCAGGTGAAGGGGAACGGCTCGCCGCGCCGCAGCTTCTGAGTGATGACGACCTGCAGGTGCGCGAGCACGCGATCGTCGAAATCGACCTTGACGCTGCCGTCGTAGTTGAACCTGCCCACGCTTCTACCGTACCGCGCCGACCGCGCGCGGGCTCTCCTCCGCGCGGCGCGCTCTGTCAGCGCACCGCCGCCGTCAGCGCAACGCCTCGGCGCGGCGCATGATCTCGTCGAGGGCGAGATCCGCCCCACCGACCGGCGCCGACAGCGCCACGGGCGCGTCGACGACCGCCATGACGCCCGATCCCCCGATGAGCAGCGAGCACAGGGTGGGCGAGCCGTCGTGGATGCTCGGGAACTCGACAATGTCGGCGGTGCCGTGTTCGAGCAGCACACGCGCATAGGCGAGCACGGCGTCGGCGATGTCGTCGGTCGTGAGAATGCGGTGGCCCTCGATCAGGATGTCCTTCATGGCTGCGCCCTCGTGTCTCCTCTGCCTGCGTGTCGTCCGGTGCATCCACTGAATCGGATGCCGGGGCGCAGGGCGAGGGGTTGACAGACGCCGTCGCGGCTGTCAACCCCTCGGCGCCGCGCGGACGGCGGCGAGAGAATCAGACCATGACACTCGCCATCATCCTGCTCGTGGTCGCCATCGTTCTGATCCTTCTCGGCGTCTTCGTCGAGGCGGCGAAGTTCCTGCTGTGGATCGGTCTGGTGATCCTCATCATCGCGATCATCGCCTGGCTCATGCGCGTCGTGAAGCGCAACGCCTGATCTGTCGCGACAGGGCGCTCAGGCCCGGCGGTACTGGCCCACCATCGGGCAGTCGAACGGATCGCGTGCCGCGAGGCCGACCCGGTTGAGGTAGTCGATCACGATCGCGTACGAGCGCCACAGGCTCGTCTCGGTGTAGGGCACGTCGTGCGTCTCGCAGAACTCCCGCACGACCACGCGCACCTTCGACAGGTGGGGGCGCGCCATGCTGGGGAAGAGGTGGTGCTCCACCTGGTAGTTGAGCCCGCCCATCAGGATCGTCGCCCACCAGCCACCGCGGATGTTGCGCGACGTGCGCACCTGCTTGCTGAAGAAGTCGAGCCGCGCGCCTTCCGCGATGATCGGCATGCCCTTGTGGTTGGGCGCGAACGACGCGCCCATGTATACGCCGAAGACGGCGAGCTGCACGCCGAGGAACGCGAACGCCATGCCGAGCGGCAGGAACAGGAACAGCGCGCCGGCCACGAGGGCGAAGCGCACCCCGATCAGGGCGAGTTCGATGCCGCGGCCCTTCACCGGCTGCCGCGAGAACAGGTGCCGGATGCCGAGGGCGTGCAGGTTCAGCCCCTCGAGGGTGAGGAGCGGAAAGAAGAGCCAGCCCTGCCGCCGCGTGATGAAGCGACGGATGCCTCGTGCCTGCGCCGCGTCTTCGGCGAGGAACGACACGGTGTCGACCTCGATATCGGGGTCTTTGCCGACGCGGTTGGGGTTGGCGTGGTGGCGGGAGTGCTTCGAGTCCCACCACGAGTAGCTGATGCCGACGACGCCCGCGGCGAGGATGCGCGCGAGCCGGTCGTTGGCCTTGCCGGAGGTGAGGATCTGGCGGTGCGCGGCTTCGTGGGCGAGGAAGGCGACCTGCGTGAGCACGATGCCGAGCGCCGCGGCGATGAGCAGCTGGAACCAGCTGTGCCCCAGCAGCACGAAGCCCGCGATGCAGCCGGCGAAGGCGAGCACGAGCGCGCCGCCGACGAGGCTGTAGAAGACGGGGGCGCGGCGCAGTAGCCCGAGTTCTTTGGCCACTTGCGAAACCTGGGTGTACGCCCGCGCGACCGGCGGGAACGTTTCGGCCGTGGCGTAGGTCTGACGGATCGGACCCATCGTCGAGACGGCTGCGACGACGGGCGAGGAGCGGGGGGCGACGGCGGTCATGGGCTGTTCCTTCAGCAGGCTTTGGACGAAGCCAAAGGCGGATGCCGATCGCTGGGGCCGACACTACGCTGAGGAGCATGCCGGCGCGGGAATGCCGGGTGGACTCGAAGGGCTTTCACATGACACTCGCGTTGGCGATCGATCTCGGCGGAACCAAGGTCGAAGCGGCACTCGTCGACGACACCGGGCGTATCGTCGCCGGATCGCGCACCCGCGAGGCGACGGGGGCGGCCGCCGCGTCCGACCGTGCGGTGCTCGAGCGGGCCGTGGCATCCGTCATCGCGCGGTGCCGCGCGCTGCCCGAGTGGGCCGAGGTCGCCGCCGCAGGGATCGGCTCGGCGGGCCCCATCGACCTCGCTGCGGGCACCGTGGCGCCGATCAACCTGCCGGCCGTGCACGGACTGGCCCTCGTCGACCTCGTGCGTCGCGAGTCGGGGCTCGCTGACGTGACGTTGCGCCTCGACGGCACGTGTATCGCGCTCGCCGAAGCGTGGCTCGGAGCGGCGCAGGGGGTCGACGACGCAATCGTGTTCGTCGTGTCGACGGGTATCGGCGGCGGCATCATCTCGGGCGGCCGGTTGCTGGCAGGGGCGTCCGGCAACGCCGGGCACCTCGGGCAGGTGGTCGTCACAGAGATCGAGGGGGATGCCGCGGCATCCACCGTCGAGCAGCTCGCGTCGGGCCCGCACATCGTGGCGTGGGCGCGCGCGCAGGGCTGGACCGGCTCGACCGGCGAAGAGCTCGCCGACGCCTACCGGGCCGGCGACGACCTGGCGCGCGCGGCGGTCGCCCGCTCGGCGCACGCGATCGGCGTGGGTCTCGCGAACGCCGCGACGCTGCTCGATCTCGAACTCGCCGTCGTCGGCGGCGGCTTCTCGTTCGTCGCCGACGACTTCACCGACCAGATCGAGGCGTCGGTGCGCGCGGCCGCGATCAACGGCTACGCGGCGCGACTGCGCGTCGTTCGGGCTGGGCTCGGGGGCGACTCCCCCCTCATCGGCGCCGCAGCGCTCGTGCACCGCCGCGACCTGCTGTGAGCAGGCCGCCGGCCGTGGCGGGTCGGCGGTGGACCGTGTTAACGGGAAATGGCCACCCAGCATTGGGTGGCCATTTCACGGAAGAAGTCCGGCGGTGTCCTACTCTCCCACAGGGTCCCCCCTGCAGTACCATCGG
>NZ_JAAGRY010000052.1 GCF_015707995.1 Microbacterium paulum | reverse complement strand
CCACCCACGCCCGGCTCGACGGCGCCGTCCGCCTCCGGCGCGGCGGCGTCGCCCACGCCCGGCGCGCCGGCCTGCGCCTCAGGCATCCCGCCCGGTGATCCCCTCGGTGCCGGCGATCACATCCCGCATCTTCTTGTCGAGCGCCTCGAAGAACATCGACAGCGGGAACTCGTCGTCGAGCACGGCGTCGGTGTAGCCCTTCGGCGCTCCCGCGAGAACGTCGTCGGGCAGGCCGCGCGCCCACTGAGAGGCGGGGTGCGGCGTCACGACCGAACGCACGAGGTCGTATGCTGCGAGCCAGTGCGCCACCTTCGGGCGGTCGATCGATTCCCAGTAGAGGCGGTCGATGGCATCCGACAGCGCGATGACGGCGGCGGGCACCTCGTTCCAGTCGAACGCGAGCTGCGTGTCGGTCCAGTGCAGCACGCCGCGCTGGTGCAGCCACGCGAACAGCAGCTGCCCGCCGAGTCCGTCGTAGTTGCGCACGCGCGAGCCGGTGATCGCGAAGCGGAAGATCCGGTCGAAGATCACGGCCTGCTGCACGAGCCGGGCGCGATCGGCGATCTCACCCTCGCCCTCGCCGAGCGCGACGCACGCTCGGAACGCCGTCAGGTCGCAGCGCAGCTCTTCGAGCGAATACAGGAAGAACGGCATCCGCTGCTTGATCATGAACGGGTCGAACGGCAGGTCGCCGCGCATGTGCGAGCGGTCGTGGATGAGGTCCCACATGACGAACACCTCTTCGGTGAGCCGCTGGTCGGCGAGCATGCGCGCCGTACCCGCGGGCACCTCGAGCTTCGTGATGTCGGATGCCGCGGCCACCACCCGGCGGAACCGCGCCGCCTCACGGTCTTGGAAGATCGCGCCCCACGTGAACGTCGGCACCTCGCGCATCGCGACCGTCTCGGGGAACAGCACCGCCGAGTTCGTGTCGTAGCCGGGCGTGAAGTCGATCAGGCGCAGGCTCACGAACAGGCCGTTCGTGTAGGTGTGCTCGAGCTCGGCGACGAACTCGGGCCAGATCACCTCGCACAGCACCGCTTCGACGAAGCGGCTGCGCGACCCGTTCTGCGTGTACATCGGAAAGACGACCAGGTGCGCCAGCCCGTCGACGCGGTGCTGCTGCGGCTGGAACGCGACGAGCGAGGCGAGAAAGTCGGGCACGCCGAAGCCGCCGTCGGCCCACTGCTCGATGTCGACGATGGATGCCGCGAGGTAGGTCTCATCGTGCGGGAACAGCGGCGCGAGCGTGCGGATCGCCGCCGCGATCGTCGCGGCCAGAGTGCGGGCCGCGGCGTGGTCGGCCGGGTCCGGCACCGAGCCGTCCTGCGCCTGGAGCTGCTGCAGGGCGGTCGCGGCCTCTTTCAGCGCGAGCCACGCCGGCTGCTGCTCGACCGGCCGCCCGTCCTCGACGAGCGGCTGGGTCACTCGGTCGTCTTCGACGACCTCGGGCTCTCCGATGATGGACTTCGCGAGAGAAGCGGTCAGCGACATGTGAACCTCCGATCGACGTATGCAGGAATATTTCCGGCGAAAGAGCAATGGTGCCGTTAGTATTCCATGTATGGATGACTCTGTCGACACGATGATCGTCGCCGAACTGTCCCGCGACGGCCGCGCGACGCTCGCCGACCTGTCGGCCGCGGTCGGCCTGTCGGTGTCTGCGGTTCAGGCGCGACTGAAGCGGCTCGAGGCCCGCGGCGTCATCACGGGCTATCGGGCCACGGTCGACGCCGAGGCGGTCGGACGCCCGCTCGCCGCGTTCATCGAGATCACCCCGCTCGACCCCGCCCAGCCCGACAACGCGCCCGAACTCCTCGAACACCTCGACGCGATCGAGGCCTGCCACTCGATCGCCGGCGACGCGGCGTACATGCTGTTCGTGCGCGTCGCCTCGCCGCGCGCACTCGAAGACCTCGTGCGCGACATCCGCATGGCAGCGAACGTGCGCACCCGCACGACCGTCGTGCTGCAGAGCTTCTACGAGCACCGCCCGCTCGTCGCCGCGCCCGCGCACTGAGCCCCGCGCCCGAGCGGCCTGCGAATACCTCTCCCGATGGATGCCGCGGCCCGCGCCCTCGCGTAGCGTCGAAGCGTGTTCCGTCCGCTCACCCGCGCTCAGCAGGTCTTCGACATCGTCGGGGCCGCGCTGTTCGCGCTGTTCGCGTTCGCCGCCGCACTTCTGCCGTCGACGTCGTTTGGCATCGGTTCAGGCATCGTCGACTCCCGCGTCGCGATGGTGGTCGCACTCCTTCTCACGGTGGTCTTCTCGCTCGCGCTGGCGCTGCGGCGGCGCTCGCCGGGCCTGGCTCTCGCGATCTCGTGGCTCGCCGCGACCGCGCAGATGGCGACCGGCCTGCCACCGCTGCCGGCCAACCTCGCGATCTTCGCGGTGCTCTACACGACCGCCGCCTACGGAACGCGGCGCGTCTTCTGGGCGGGTTTCGCCTCGGCGCTCGGCGGCGCCGCCGCGATCGCGCTGTACCTGCTCGCCCCGGGACTGCTCCGCGCCAACGACGTGAACCCGCTGTCGGTCGGGTCGGCAGTGTTCGCCGTCGTCATGACCTTCGTCGCCTCGGCGCTCGCGCTGCTGCTCGCCTGGACCATCGGGGCACTCGTGCGCACCGGCATCCGTGCCCGCGAGAACCGGCACGCGCAGCAGCTCGCCGAGGCCGAGGCCGCCGCCGAGGCCGAGCGCACGCGCATCGCACGCGACATGCACGACGTCGTCGCGCACTCGCTCGCCGTCGTGATCGCGCAGGCCGACGGTGCCCGGTACGCCGCAGCGAGCAACCCGGATGCCGCGGCGAGCGCGCTCGGCACCATCTCGTCGACCGCACGCGCGGCCCTCGCCGACGTGCGGATGCTCCTCACCCAGCTGCGGCACACCCAGGCCGACGGCCCCCAGCCGACCCTCGCCGACCTCGAGCAGCTGTACGCGCAGGTGCGTGCGGCGGGCGTCGATCTGCGGATCGACGTCGACCCGATGCCGCGGGGCGAGACACCGGCATCCCTGCAGCTCGCCGTCTACCGCATCCTGCAAGAAGCGCTCACGAACGCCCTGCGGCACGGCGACGGCACGAGCGCGGGCGGCCGCGTCGACGTGCGGTTCGCGTGGCACGATGAGCGGGTGGAGGTCGTCGTCAGCAACGCCCTCGGCGCCGCGGCCGACGGCACCGACAGTGGCACCGGCCGCGGGCACGGACTGATCGGCATGCGCGAGCGCGCGCAACTCGTGGGCGGCACGCTCGAGGCGGCGCCCGACGGTGCCGGCCTCTTCGTCGTGCGCGCGAGGTTGCCGAGAGAGGTCGCGGCATGAGCGGCCCGATCCGCGTCGTGCTGGTCGATGACCAGGCGCTCTTTCGCGCCGGCATCCGCATGGTGATCGATTCGCAGCCCGACCTCGAGGTCGTCGGCGAGGCCGGCGACGGTGCCGAGGGGCTCCGCGTCGTGCGTGCGACGAGGCCCGACGTCGTGCTGATGGATATCAGGATGCCCGTCATGGACGGCCTCGCCGCGACCGCCGAGCTGCTCGCCGACCCGTCGCTCGCCGATGCGCCGCCGCGCATCGTCATGCTGACGACGTTCGACCTCGACGAGGCCGCGGCGCGCGCCATCCGGCAAGGTGCGAGCGGATTCCTGCTCAAAGACGCCGAGCCCGAGCTGCTGCTCGCCGCCCTCCGCACGGTGCATGCCGGGTCGTCCGTCATCGCGGCGTCGGCCACCCGCGACCTCTTCGCGCACTTCGCGGGCCGCGCGCCCGCCGAGGTGCCCGCCGCCTACGGCGAGCTCACCGAGCGCGAGCGCGAGATCTTCGCCCTCGCCGCCCGCGGCCTCTCGAACGCCGAGATCGCGCAGCGCGAATACCTGTCCGAGGCGACGGTGAAGACCCACATCAGCCGCATCCTCGGCAAACTCGCCCTGCGCGACCGCGTGCAACTCGTCGTCTTCGCCTTCGAGCACGGCCTCGCCTGACCCGCGGGTCACCCCGCCGCCGCGCCGGTCACCTGCCCGCGCGCCCCGCGCCAGCCACCGCCCTGACGCGTGACGAATCCCTGCTGGCTGCGACGCGTGCACACTCCACACCGGCGGCGAGTGCTCACCAGCCCCACCCAGCAGTTCTTCGTCACCCCGCCTCGAGTTCGGTCGCGCCGGACCGACGGTGCGGCCGGGCAGATCCCATCTGCCACCCGTGGCAACAGCAGGGCGAACCGACCGAATCGGGCGCCGCCGGCCGTGCCATGGTCGATTTCCCCTGCTTTTGCCACGCCAGGCCTCCGCACTGCCCACCCGCGCCGCCCACCTGCGCCACCCGGATCATCCTCGCGATGTACGAGGCCGCGACCCGAGGCCGACGCGGGGCCGCCCGCGTCGTTCGTAACGTCGAAGGCATGGAGATCACGACCACAGAGCTCGGGCTCGCGGCCCGCGTGCAGCACCTCAGCAAGACCTACGGCGCCGGCGAATCGCAGGTGCGCGCGCTCGACGACGTGACGGTCGGCATCCGGCGCGGCGAGTTCACCGCCGTCATGGGGCCCTCGGGATCGGGCAAGTCGACGCTCATGCACATCATGGCGGGACTGGATGCCCCGTCGGCAGGCCGTGGCTGGATCGGCGACACCGAGATCACGGGCCTGTCCGACCTCGAACTCACCCTGCTGCGCCGGCGGCGCGTCGGCTTCGTCTTCCAGGCGTTCAACCTGGTGCCCACGCTCGACGCGATCGGCAACATCCTGCTGCCGTTCGACCTCGACGGGCGGCGCCCCACGGCGATCGAACGGGCGCGCATCGACGGTCTCGTCGAGACGCTCGGGCTCGGCGCGCGGCTGCGCCACCGCCCGCACCAGCTGTCGGGCGGGCAGCAGCAGCGCGTCGCGATCGCGCGGGCGCTCGCGACCGCACCCGACCTCGTCTTCGCCGATGAGCCGACCGGAAACCTCGACTCGCGCTCGGGCCGCGAGGTGCTGACGCTGCTCGCCGCGGCGAGCCGTGAGCACGGTCAGTCGATCGCGATGGTCACGCACGATGCGGTCGCCGCGGCGCACGCCGACCGGGTCCTGTTCCTCGGCGACGGACGGATCGTCGCCGACAAGCCGCGACAGAGCGCCGAACAGGTGGCGGCGTTCATGCTGGCCGCCGAGGTGCCGGCGTGAGCGCGGTCGCAGCGGGCGGAACAGCCGGCGCCCCGACCCTCGGCCCCGCATCCGACCCGACCCCCGCCGGATCCCGGCGCGGCGCGGCTCGTGGCGGCGCCGGCTGGGCCTGGCTGCGCGAGCGCGGCATGGGCGCGACGGTGCTCGTGGCGGCGATCTCGACGGCGTTCGGGGTGCTGCTGCTGAGCGCGACCGGCTACATCGGCGCGTGGCTCGCCGCCGATCCGACGTTCGGCGACAGCGACACCGCGACCCTCGTCATCGGGGTTCTGAGCGTGCTGCTCGTCGGGGTTGCCGTCTACGTGGCTTCGATCGTCACGGCCAACACGTTCGCGACGATCATCGCCGGGCGCACGCGCGGCATCGCGCTGATGCGTCTCATCGGTGCGACGGCGCGCTCGCAGCGACGCGAGGTCGCGGCGCAGGGTTTGGCGGTCGGGGTGATCGGCGCTCTTGTCGGGCTCGTGGTCGGAACCGCGGCCGCCGCCGTGCTGCTGCGCTGGGCGGATGCCTCGTTGGGCATCGACCCCGGCTACGACGTCGTTCGCCCGGCGCTGGTCATCCCCGCGGCGATCGTCGCGCTGACGACGTGGGCGGGTGCCTGGTCGGGGTCGCGCAGGGTGCTGTCGGTGACGCCGCTGCAGGCGATCGCGGGTGCGGCGCCGCGCGGTCACGACGAGCTCTCGCGCTCGCGGGGGCGCCTGATCGGTTCGACGCTGCTGCTCCTCGGCGGTGCGGCGCTGCTGGCCCTCGGGGTGGTCCTCGGACTCGTGAGCCCGCTCGGTGTCGTGGTCGCGTTCTTCGGTGGCGTGCTCTCGTTCACGGGCCTCGCCCTGGCGGCGGTCGTGATCATGCCGCCGCTGCTGCGCCTCACCGGACGGTTGTTCGGTCGCTCCGCCGCGGCGCGTCTCGCCGCCGAGAACGCGCTGCGCTACCCCGAGCGCTCGAGCCGCATGGCGATCGGCGTCGTGATGGGCGTCACCCTCGTGGTGATGTTCGCGGTCGCCAACGAATCGGTCAAGGCGGTGCTGTCGTCGGCGGCCGGTGGCGAGCCGCCCGCGCAGCTGAAGCAGCTGATGGACACCTTCGCCGCCATCATGATGGGCCTCGTGGCCGTCTCGGCGGTGATCGCCGCCGTCGGTCTCGTGAACCTGCTGACGATCGGGGTGGTGCAGCGCCGCCGCGAACTCGGCCTGCTGCGCGCGCTCGGCCTCACCTCGGGTCAGGTGCGCCGGGTGGTGCTGCTCGAGGCGGTGCACGTGACGATCACCGCGCTCGCCCTCGGGCTCGCCCTCGGCATCGCCTACGGGTGGGTCGCCGCGCAGTCGCTGCTCGGCTCGGTCTCGGTGCCGCCCGCCTGGACGTCGCCAACGGTCATCGCTCCCGCGATCCCCTGGGGTCCGGTGCTGGTCGTGGTGGCCGCGACCGCCGTCCTCACCGTTGTCGCCGCCGTCGTGCCGACGCGCCTGGCGACCCGGGTCACCGCCGTCGAGGCGCTGGCCGAATAGCCCCGGCGGCGATCGCGCGGCTTCGGGTGCCGTTCGCGACGCCGATGCGCGCGGGATGCCGCGGTCTGGCTTCGACCGCGGCATCCCCTTTTCTCATACGTGCGCGCCTCACGCGCCTCACGCGGGTCTTACGCGGGGGCGTCGTCGTGGGCGAACTCCGGGTCGTGCGCCCACGTGGGGGCGAGGGCGCGCAGGCGCATGCCGCGCCACTGCCAGGTCGCCCAGAGCACGGGCCAGAGGGCCGGGGCCGCGCGCCCGCCGATCACGAGGCGGTCGCGCCACAGGGTCTTCGCGGGGTCGCCCGGCGCGGGGCTGACCGCCATCTGGTGGTCCCAGACGTCGAGCGTCGCGAGCGGACCTGTCAGCGGGATGCCGCTGTCACGGAAGATCCGCACCTCACCATGGGCGTCGCGCACGGTGCGCTCGCTCACGTGGATCAGCTGCTCGCCGAGCGACAGCCCGCCACCCCGACCTCCCGCGTCGCCCGGCGCGCCCGCGCCGATCGTCATCCGCACCGGCACGTCGGCGCCGGGTTCGAGGCGCGAGGGCATGCCCGCGGCATCCATCGGCGCCAGGTCGACGAACGGGCCGTAGAGGTCGGCGATCGCGCGCGGCGAGTGCAGCGCACGCCAGGCCGCGTCGGCGTCGCAGTCGAGCACGAGCTTGAGCATGATCCGCATGCGGTCAGTCTGACACCGGCCAGGGCCGTGCGGGGCGGCCGGCGCGCGGGCCTAACGTGGAGGGGTGAGCGATCCCTTCGACCAGTCCCGTTACCAGGTGCGCTTCGAGTGGGGTGTCGACGGCCTCACACGGCTCGCGGACTCCGAGGTCGTCGTCGTGGTCGACGTGCTGCGATTCAGCTCGACCGTGGTGGCGCGCCTCGATGCGGGCGAGACGGTGCCGCTGGATGCCGCGGCGCACGCCGTCTCGCTCAACGGGGCGGCCGTGGCGCACGCCGTCGCGGCGCTCGATCACGAACCGCTCGTCGTGCTCGGCTCGCTCCGCAACGCCGCCGCCGTCGCGGCCGCCGCGCTCGCCGACCAGCACCGCCGCGGAGCCCGCACGAGCATCGCCGTCATCGCCGCGGGTGAACTCGTCTCGGACGCCGACGGAGCACCGCTCCGGGTCGCCGTCGAAGACCTGCTCGGCGCCGGCGCCGTCATCGACGCGCTGAGCACCCTCGGTGTCGACCACACCTCACCCGAGGCGGCGGCCGCCTGCGAGGCCTTCCGCGGGCTCCGCGGCGCCGTCCGCCATCTGCTCACCGCGAGCGGATCGGGCCAGGATCTCATCGAGCGCGGCCTGCGCGACCAGGTGCTCGCCGCCAGTGAGGTGGATGCCTCGGCATCCGTGCCCGCCCTCCGCTCCGGCGTCTTCACCGCCTACTGAACGGTGCCGTCCCGCGGAGCGACGCGGATTCGTCGGATCGATGGTGCGGGAGTCGGCTTCCACGTATCTCCCGTACACACCAGCCCCACGGGTCCGACGGTTGAGCAGCGACGCCGCGGCGCCCCCCCCGCGGCGTGCGCGCGGGCTCAGTCTCGCGGCGTCATCGCCGCGAGACGGGTGGCGGGGGTGATCTCGCGGCGCGTCCAGACGAACAGATGCCGCGCGTCGAAGGTCGGCGAGCACACCGCGCACGACGTGGCGCGGGTCGCACGCCGGTGGCGGTAGGCGACGTGCCCCGCGGGGCAGACCCCCACCCAGGGGGCGAGTTCGGTCGCCGTCTCGCCGTGGTGGGTCGTGCCGCCCGTGTAGCCGAGGCTGCGCGCGGTGCGCTTCCACGCGGCGCCGTGCCCCGCTCGGGCCCCCGCCAGGGCGTGCGCCACCTCGTGCAGCAGCGTCTGCCGGTTCGTCGCGTCGTCGTAGCGGGCGCTCAGATAGCGCGACACCGTGATGCGTTTGCGCGTGTAGTCGCAGGCACCGGCGCGGCGCTTGGCGTTGTCGAAGGCGAACGACCACGAGGCATCCAGGTGTGCGGCGATGAGGGCCTCGGCCTCACGGCGCACGGACTGCAGGTCAGACATCGCGGTGCTGTTCGGTCATGCCCGAAAAAGGAGAACAGACCTACGACACTCAGCTGGCGACCGGCGCGCCCGAGCGACGCCGCTCGGCGGCTTCGATCGCCACGAGGGTCGACTCGAGCTCGTCTTCGGGAGCCCCCGCCTCTTGCCGCAGGAACAGCGCCCGCTTGAAGTCGGCCCGCGCATTGACGAAATCGCCGGTGTCGTAGAACACCTTGCCTCGGTGCTGGTAGGCGAACGCCGCGAGCGCGGCCCAGCCCTGCCCCTCGGCCTCCTCGCCACACGTCGTGAGCTCCTGGATCGCCGCGGCGTAGGCCCCGCGGCACTGCAGCACGGTCGCGTGCAGCACGCGCGAGCGCAGCAGGTCTTTGCGCGGTCCGCCCATGCGCGCGACGCGCACCGACTGCTCCGACAACCGCAGCGCGTCGTCGAGGTCACCGGTCACCTTCAACAGCCACACCCGCTCGAGCAGGGCCGGCAGCGACCGCTGGTCGCCGAGGTCCGCGAGCCGCTCGCGGCACTGCTGCACATCGACGATCTCGCGCAGGGTCTGCGGGTCGTATCCCTGGATGTAGCTCACCGGCATCCCCCTTCGTCCACGGGCAGGTTCGCGCGCGTGCGGTTCGCCTCTCCAGTCTCACCCGAGCGGCGGGCCTTCGGCCGAGCCGGGTCGGCGCGCCGCCCAGACCGCCTTCGTCAGAGCTCGAAGAGGGATGCCGAGGGCTTCGGCGAGGCGCTGGCGTCGGCATCCGTCACCACCGCCGCACCGCGCGCGAACGCGTCGATCTCATCGCCCTGCGCGACTTTGGCGGGGTGCGGGCCGGCGGCCATGAGGCGGGGCAGCCACTCGACGGGAAGAGGTGCCGCGGATGCCGCGATCACGAGATTCCCGAACCGTCGCCCCTTCAGGGTCTGCACCTCGGCGAGCACGATCACTTCGGGCAGCACCGCGCGCACGGTCGCGACTTGGCGCCGCGCGAAGGCCAGGCCAGCGCCGTCGGCGATATTGACGAGCAGCACGCCGTCGGGCGCGAGCAGTCCCGCGAGCACGCGGTAGTACTCGACTGTCGTGAGGTGCGCGGGGGTCTGCGCACCGGCGAACACGTCGGAGACGACGAGGTCGGCGGCGCCCTGCAACCCCGCGGGGAGCTTCGCGGCGACGGTGCGGGCATCGCCGATGCGCACCCGCACCTGCGCATCGCGCGGCAGGGGAAGCTCGGCGCGCACGAGGTCGATGAGGGGCTGCTCGAGCTCGACGACCTGCTGGCGGGAGCCCGGCCGGGTGTGCGCGATGTAGCGGGGGAGGGTGAGCGCTCCGCCGCCGAGGTGGATCGCGGTGATCGGCTGCCCGGGCAGGCGGAGCCGATCGATCACGGCGCTCATGCGGGCCACGTATTCGAAGTGCAGGTGCGTCGGATCGCCCGGATCGACGTGCGACTGCGGCGTGCCGTCGACCTCGAGCTCGTAGCCGCCCGCGAACCGACTCGGCACGACGCGGGCGATACTGCCGTCGCCGAGGCGCACCTGAGCGGGCTCTTCGACGTGGGCGCGGGCCATGCCCCCACGCTAGCGCCCTTAGTCCTCTCGCTCCTCTCGCCCCGCCCCCTCACCCCGCCCCCTCTCGCCCCGCCCTTCCCTCCCCGCGAGCCGCCACGTTTCGGTCGAGCCGCTACGTTCTGGCGCGCCGAATCATGGCGGCTCGGCCGAAAGATAGCGGCACGGCGAAAGAAGGGGCGGGGGAGGGGAGCGCGCAGAGACGGGGAGGAGAGGGGAGGCGCGCGCGGTTATACCGCAGCGGCAGAAACTCGTCAAGGATTGGGGTTGCCGTGGCGCGTCGCGCGGGCTATAGTGGGTAGTTGCGCTCCCTTCCCCCATGCCCTCATATGGTGGTCGGCGTGCGTCTGCAGATACCCCGCCGCTCGTGACGATGCGGCGGCGCGTGGCAGACGTGGGAACGGAGCACTCCACCTGACGACAAGGAAACCGGCCCCTGCCCGGGCTCACGGAGGTAATCCCCTTGGCTGCTGCGCGCAACGCAACCAATTCCACCACCACCCCCAAGAACGGCCGCGGCGCATCGCGCCTGTCGTTCGCGAAGATCACCGACACGCTCGAGGTCCCCGACCTTCTGGCGCTGCAGACGGAGTCCTTCGACTGGCTCGTCGCCAACGACGCGTGGAAGGCACGCGTCGCCGAGGCGAAGGCTCAGGGCCGCACCGACGTGCCCGAGACGAGCGGCCTCGAGGAGATCTTCGAGGAGATCTCGCCGATCGAAGACCTCGGCGAGACCATGCAGCTCTCGTTCACGAACCCCTACCTCGAGCCCGAGAAGTACTCGATCGAGGAGTGCAAGGAGCGCGGCAAGACCTACGCCGCCCCGCTGTACGTCGAGGCCGAGTTCATGAACCACCTCACCGGTGAGATCAAGACGCAGACCGTCTTCATGGGCGACTTCCCGCTGCAGACCGGCAAGGGCACGTTCATCATCAACGGCACCGAGCGTGTCGTCGTCTCGCAGCTCGTTCGTTCGCCCGGTGTCTACTTCGACAAGACGCCCGACAAGACGAGCGACAAGGACATCGTCAGCGCCCGCGTCATCCCGAGCCGCGGCGCCTGGCTCGAGTTCGAGATCGACAAGCGCGACCAGGTCGGCGTGCGCATCGACCGCAAGCGCAAGCAGTCGGTCACGGTGTTCCTGAAGGCCCTCGGCCTCACGAGCGAAGACATCCTGAACGAGTTCGCCGGCTACGAGTCGATCGCCGACACGCTCTCGAAGGACACGATCCTCACGAAGGAAGACGCGCTCCGCGACATCTACCGCAAGCTCCGTCCGGGCGAGCAGGTCGCCGCCGAGGCCGCCCGCGCGCTCCTCGACAACTTCTATTTCAACTCGAAGCGCTACGACCTCGCCAAGGTCGGTCGCTACAAGATCAACCAGAAGCTCGGCCTCGACAAGCCGCTGAGCGACTCGGTGCTCACGGTCGACGACATCGTCGCGACGATCAAGTACCTCGTGGCCCTGCACCGCGGGGATGCCTCGATCCCGGGCATCCGCAACGGTGAAGCCGCCGAGATCCGCCTCGACACCGACGACATCGACAACTTCGGCAACCGCCGCATCCGCGCCGTCGGCGAGCTCATCCAGAACCAGGTCCGCACGGGTCTGTCGCGCATGGAGCGCGTCGTCCGCGAGCGCATGACCACGCAGGACATCGAGGCGATCACGCCGCAGACCCTGATCAACGTGCGCCCCGTGGTCGCCGCGATCAAGGAGTTCTTCGGAACCTCGCAGCTGTCGCAGTTCATGGACCAGAACAACCCGCTCGCGGGTCTGACCCACAAGCGTCGTCTGTCGGCCCTCGGCCCCGGCGGTCTGTCGCGTGAGCGCGCGGGCGTCGAGGTGCGCGACGTGCACCCCTCGCACTACGGCCGCATGTGCCCCATCGAGACCCCGGAAGGCCCGAACATCGGCCTCATCGGCTCGCTGGCATCCTTCGCGCGCATCAACGCGTTCGGCTTCATCGAGACGCCGTACCGCAAGGTCGTGAACAGCAAGGTCACCGACCAGATCGACTACCTCACCGCCTCGGAAGAGAACGACTACATCGTCGCTCAGGCCGGCGCCGAGCTGACCGCCGACGGATCGTTCGCGAACGAGCGCGTGCTCGCCCGCCGCGGTCAGGGCGGCGAGGTCGACATGTTCCACGCCGACGAGATCGGCTACATGGATGTCTCGCCCCGTCAGATGGTGTCGGTCGGTACGTCGCTCATCCCCTTCCTCGAGCACGACGACGCGAACCGCGCCCTCATGGGTGCGAACATGCAGCGTCAGGCCGTGCCGCTGCTGCGCAGCGACTCGCCGTTCGTCGGTACGGGTATGGAGGGCTACGCCGCCATCGACGCCGGTGACGTCGTCACCGCCGACAAGGCCGGTGTGGTCATGGAGGTCTCGGCCGACGTCGTGACCGTGCAGCTGGACGAAGGCGGCACGAAGGACTACTTCCTGCGCAAGTTCGACCGCTCCAACCAGGGCAACTCGTACAACCAGCGCGTCATCGTCTCGGCGGGCGACCGGGTCGAGGTCGGCGAGGTCATCGCCGACGGCCCCGCCACCGAGAACGGCGAGCTGGCGATCGGCAAGAACCTCCTCGTCGCGTTCATGACGTGGGAGGGTCACAACTTCGAAGACGCGATCATCCTCAGCCAGGACCTCGTCAAGAACGACACCCTCTCCTCGATCCACATCGAGGAGTACGAGGTGGATGCCCGTGACACCAAGCTCGGCAAGGAGGAGATCACCCGTGACCTCCCCAACGTCAGCCCCGACCTGCTGAAAGACCTCGACGAGCGCGGCATCGTCCGTATCGGCGCCGAGGTGCGCCCCGGCGACATCCTCGTCGGCAAGGTCACGCCCAAGGGTGAGACCGAGCTGTCGGCCGAGGAGCGCCTGCTCCGCGCGATCTTCAACGAGAAGAGCCGCGAAGTGCGCGACACCTCGCTGAAGGTTCCCCACGGTGAGCAGGGCACGATCATCGCCGTCAAGGAGTTCAACGCCGAGGACGGCGACGACGAGCTCGGCTCGGGCGTCAACCGCCGCGTCGTGGTCTACATCGCCCAGAAGCGCAAGATCACCGAGGGCGACAAGCTCGCCGGCCGCCACGGCAACAAGGGTGTCATCGCGAAGATCCTCCCCGTCGAGGACATGCCCTTCCTCGCCGACGGCACGCCCGTCGACGTGGTGCTGAACCCGCTCGGCATCCCCGGCCGCATGAACTTCGGCCAGGTGCTCGAGACCCACCTCGGGTGGATCTCGAAGCAGGGCTGGAAGGTCGACGGCTCGCCCGAGTGGGCCGCGCACCTGCCCGAGGCGGCCCGTGAGGCAGCCCCCGGCACGAAGGTCGCCACCCCGGTGTTCGACGGTGCGTACGAGGCCGAGATCGCCGGTCTGCTCGACTCGACGCTCCCGAACCGCGACGGCGAGCGCCTGATCGACTCGTCGGGCAAGACGCAGCTGTTCGACGGCCGCTCCGGCGAGCCGTTCCCGGCGCCCATCTCGGTCGGCTACATGTACATCCTGAAGCTGCACCACCTGGTCGACGACAAGATCCACGCGCGTTCGACGGGCCCGTACTCGATGATCACCCAGCAGCCGCTCGGTGGTAAGGCGCAGTTCGGCGGCCAGCGCTTCGGTGAGATGGAGGTGTGGGCCCTCGAGGCCTACGGTGCCGCGTACGCGCTGCAGGAGCTCCTCACGATCAAGTCCGACGACATCGTGGGCCGCGTCAAGGTCTACGAGGCCATCGTCAAGGGCGAGAACATCTCGGAGCCCGGCATCCCCGAGTCCTTCAAGGTGCTCATGAAGGAGATGCAGTCGCTCTGCCTGAACGTCGAGGTGCTCTCGGCCGACGGCACGCCGGTCAACCTCCGCGACACCGACGATGAAGCCTTCCGCGCGGCGGAAGAGCTCGGCATCAACATCTCCACCCGGTTCGAGTCCTCGTCCATCGACGAGATCTGACCCGCGGCACCCGCTTACAGAGTTACGAACACAGGAGAACCAGTGCTCGAGTCCACCACCTTCGATCAGCTTCGCATTGGCCTTGCCACCGCCGACGACATCCGTCGTTGGTCCTACGGCGAGGTAAAGAAGCCCGAAACCATCAACTACCGCACCCTCAAGCCCGAGAAGGACGGTCTGTTCGGCGAGCAGATCTTCGGCCCTTCGCGCGACTGGGAGTGCGCCTGCGGCAAGTACAAGCGCGTGCGCTTCAAGGGCATCGTCTGCGAGCGCTGCGGCGTCGAGGTCACGAAGTCGTCGGTGCGCCGTGAGCGCATGGGCCACATCGAGCTCGCCGCGCCCGTCACGCACATCTGGTACTTCAAGGGCGTGCCTTCGCGCCTCGGGTACCTGCTCGACATGGCGCCGAAGGACCTCGAGAAGGTCATCTACTTCGCCGCGTACATGGTGATCTCGGTCGACGAGGAGGCCCGTCACCGCGACCTGCCGACCCACGAGGCGAACCTGCGCCTCGAGATCAAGAACCTCGCCGACCGTCGTGACGCTCGCGTCGCGGCGCGCCTGGCGAAGCTGGAGGAAGAGCTCGCCGTCCTCGAGAACGAGGGCGCGAAGGCCGACCAGAAGAAGAAGGTCAAGGACGCCGCCGAGAAGGAGATGGCGTCGATCCGCAAGAACGCGGACGACCAGGTCGCCCGTCTCGAGCGGATGTGGGACGAGTTCCGCAACCTCTCCGTCGGTCAGCTCAAGCAGGAGGACGACGTCTTCCAGGAGCTGCAGGACCGCTTCGGTCAGTACTTCGAGGCCTACATGGGCGCCGAGTCGATCCAGCGTCGCCTGCAGGCCTTCGACCTGGCTGCCGAGGCCGAGAACCTGCACCTGCAGATCTCCGAGGGCAAGGGCCAGCGCAAGATCCGTGCGATCAAGCGCCTGAAGGTCGTCAACTCGTTCCTGCAGACGGGTATGTCGCCGGCATCGATGGTTCTCGACGTCGTTCCGGTGATCCCGCCGGAGCTGCGCCCGATGGTGCAGCTCGACGGTGGCCGCTTCGCGACCAGTGACCTGAACGACCTGTACCGCCGCGTGATCAACCGCAACAACCGCCTCCGTCGCCTGATCGACCTCGGTGCCCCCGAGATCATCGTCAACAACGAGAAGCGCATGCTGCAGGAGGCCGTCGACGCGCTGTTCGACAACGGTCGCCGCGGTCGGCCGGTGACGGGCACGGGCAACCGCGCGCTGAAGTCCCTCAGCGACATGCTGAAGGGCAAGCAGGGCCGGTTCCGCCAGAACCTGCTCGGCAAGCGCGTGGACTACTCGGGCCGTTCGGTCATCATCGTCGGTCCGCAGCTGAAGCTGCACCAGTGTGGCCTCCCCAAGCAGATGGCGCTCGAGCTGTTCAAGCCGTTCGTGATCAAGCGTCTGATCGACCTCGGTCACTCGCAGAACATCAAGGCCGCCAAGCGCGCCGTCGAGCGCACGCGCCCCGAGGTGTGGGACGTGCTCGAAGAGGTCATCCGCGAGCGCCCCGTGCTGCTCAACCGTGCGCCTACGCTTCACCGCCTCGGCATCCAGGCGTTCGAGCCGCAGCTCGTCGAGGGCAAGGCGATCCAGCTGCACCCGCTCGTCTGCGCGGCGTTCAACGCCGACTTCGACGGTGACCAGATGGCCGTGCACCTGCCCCTGTCGGTCGAGGCCCAGGCCGAGGCGCGCATCCTCATGCTCGCGTCGAACAACATCCTGAAGCCGTCCGACGGCCGCCCGGTGACCCTGCCCTCGCAGGACATGATCATCGGTCTGCACCACCTGACCACGGTCAAGGAGGGCGCTGCCGGTGAGGGTCGTGTGTTCGGCTCGGTCGGCGAGGCGATCCTCGCGAAGGACGAGGGCACCCTCGACCTGCAGGCGAAGGCGCGCATCCGGATCCCCGGCCTGACGTTCCTCGAGGGCGAAGCGCCCGAGGGCTACGAGCGTCACGGCCTGGTGGATGCCTCGCTCGGTCAGGCGATCTTCAACGACACGCTTCCCAAGGGCTACCCGTTCGTGCGCGAGCAGGCCGACAAGGGCAAGCTGTCGCAGATCGTCAACAAGCTCGCCGAGGAGTATCCGAAGGTGGAGGTCGCGGCCTCGCTCGACCGCATCAAGGACGCCGGTTTCTACTGGGCCACGCGCTCGGGTGTGACCGTCGCGCTCTCGGACGTGCTCACGCCCCCGAACAAGGCCGAGATCATCGCCAAGTACGAGAAGCTGGCGCAGAAGGTCCAGGCCCAGTTCGAGAAGGGTCTCGTGACCGACGCCGAGCGTCGTCAGGAGCAGATCAAGATCTGGACCGAGGCGACCGACGAGGTGCAGGCCGCGATGAAGGCGAACTTCCCCGCCGACAACACCATCAACCGCATGGTCTCGTCGGGCGCCCGTGGTAACTGGCTGCAGATCCGTAACATCGCCGGCATCCGAGGCCTGGTCAACAACACCAAGGGTGAGATCATGCCTCGCCCGATCATCTCCTCGTACCGCGAGGGGCTGTCGGTCGCCGAGTACTTCACCGCGACGCACGGTGCCCGTAAGGGTCTGGCCGACACGGCCCTCCGTACCGCCGACTCGGGTTACCTGACCCGACGCCTGGTGGATGTCTCGCAGGACGTCATCATCCGTGAGGACGACTGCGGCACCACAAAGGGCCTCGAGTTCACGATCGCCGCTCCGGGTGCCGACGGCACCCTGGTGCGCGACGCGAACGTCGAGAACTCGGTGTTCGCCCGCACGCTCGCCGCAGACGTCGTCGCCCCCTCGGGCGAGGTCGTCGCCTCGGCCGGTGAGGACGTCGGCGACGTGCTGATCGACAAGCTGGTGGATGCCGGTGTCGAGACCATCAAGGTCCGCTCCGTCCTCACCTGCGACTCGGCGGTCGGCGTCTGCGCGAAGTGCTACGGCCGTTCGCTCGCGAGCGGAAAGCTCGTCGACATCGGCGAGGCGGTCGGCATCATCGCCGCCCAGTCGATCGGTGAGCCCGGCACGCAGCTGACCATGCGTACCTTCCACACGGGTGGTTCGGCCTCGGCCGACGACATCACCCAGGGTCTGCCGCGCGTGCAGGAGCTGTTCGAGGCGCGTACCCCCAAGGGTGCCTCCCCGATCGCCGAGGCCGACGGTCGCATCACGATCGATGAGACCGACAAGGCCAAGAAGGTCATCCTGACGCCCGACAACGGCGACGAGCCGCACGTCTACCCGGTGCTCAAGCGCGCCACGCTGCTGGTCGAAGACGGCCAGCACGTGACGGTGGGCCAGCCCCTGCAGGTCGGCACGCTCGACCCCAAGGAGGTCATGCGTGTCATGGGTGCCCGCGAGGTGCAGAAGTACCTCGTCGGCGGCGTGCAGGGCGTGTACCGCTCGCAGGGTGTGCCGATCCACGACAAGCACATCGAGGTCATCGTGCGCCAGATGCTGCGGAAGGTCACCGTGGTCGACCACGGCGAGACCGACCTGCTGCCGGGCGAGCTGGTCGACTTCAAGCGCTACCAGTCGATGAACCGTGCAGCCGTGGCCGAGGGCAAGCGCCCCGCGTCGGGTCGCCCGGAGCTCATGGGTATCACCAAGGCGTCGCTCGCGACGGAGTCGTGGCTGTCCGCGGCATCCTTCCAGGAGACGACCCGCGTGCTCACCCAGGCGGCCATGGAGGGCAAGAGCGACCCGCTCGTCGGCCTCAAGGAGAACGTCATCATCGGAAAGCTCATCCCCGCCGGAACCGGTCTTGCGAAGTACCGCAACGTCACGGTCGAGGCGACGGAAGAGGCCAAGAGCGAGCGGTACCCCAACCGCATCTTCGCCTCGGACGGCGCGTACTCGGGCGACGACCTGAGCTACGTCGACTTCGACAGCTTCACGACCGACGACTTCACGCCGGGCACCTACAACTGAGCCTGACCTGATCGCACCGAAGGGCCCCGGGACCACCCCGGGGCCCTTCGGCGTTCCCGGGGCGGGCAGGGGCGGGGCAGGGCGCGAGGCGGATCGGGGCGGCTCGCGGGGGAGTGCGGGGAGGGGGAGACCGGGCGGGGTTAGCGTGGGGGCATGGCACGAGTCGGCGGCAGGAACGCGGCGTTCGCGTGGGTGGTCGGACTCGGCTGCCTGACGATCCTCGGCGTGCTCGCCGCGCTCGCGGTGCCGATGATCCCGGCATCCGTCGCCTGGTTCGGCGGAGCGGTCGAGAACGCGCAGGGCACCGCCCCGACCTCGGCGCCCGTCGCCGCGGCGGGCGACGACGAACCGACTGCGCTGCCGACGGAGTGCCCCGAGCTCTACGACGAGGCCCTCTGGGCGACGATGCGCTTCAGCCGCGGAGCCGTGCTGACCCCCGCGAAAGACGCCCCCGTGACGACCGCGACGGCGCTCGTGACGGCCCTCTCACCCCAGGTGCAGCTCACCTGCTTCTGGCACGCCGACGAGGGCACCGTCTCGACGACGCTCGCGACGGTGCCGCCCGATGCCGGCGCGATCGCCGCGGCGGCCCTGCCCGCGTCGGGCTTCGGCTGCGAGACCGAGGGCGAACGCACCCGCTGCACGCGCACCGACGGCGACCTCACCGAGACGATCGAGGCCGGCGGTGGACTGTGGCTGTCGACGAGTGAGGATGCCTGGCATCCGGCCGGCTACGTCAGCCGCACCGGCGACCGCATCTGGGGCTGACCCGGCGCGACCGACGGTCGCCGTGCCGAGATCATCCGATCGAGGGACGGCGATGCCCTCTCCGGGCGGATGCGCGTCGCGGTCGTCGGCGGAAGAATCGAACCATGAGTGCACACACGTCGACTCCTGCCCGCCGCCGTCTGTGGATCGCCGTGGCGTTCACCGCGGCGTTGGCCGCGGTGATAGGAGGGTTCGTCATCGTTCAGCCGAGGCTCGAGCGCGCCGGGATCTTTCTCGTGCCGCCCACGCCCACGCGCTACGCCGAGCTCGCCCTCGAGCGGCTTGACGAGGGCATCGTGGGCACGGAGAAGACACGCGCCGAGGTGCGCGAACGGGTGCTGGCGGAAGCCGCCGCCGCCCCCGACTTCGCCTCTCTGCACCCGGTGCTCGCCGAGGCGGCGAAGACCCTCGGGGGTGATCACAGCAACCTGTTGACCGGTGCGGATGCCGCGACGGTGGCCGACACGACGCGCGCCGACGCCGCGGGTCCGGTGCCGACGCCGACCGTCACGACGCAGAGCGGTGTGACCACGATCGTCGTTCCGGCGCTGGACAGTGTGTCGACCGCGGATGCCGAAGCGTACATCGCGGCGGCGCGTGATGGGCTCGAGAAGGCACGCAGCCAGACGACCGCGGGCTGGATCGTCGACCTGCGCGGGAACGGCGGAGGCGACCTGTGGCCGATGCTCGGGGCGCTCGCCCCGCTTCTGGCCGACGGGCACGTCCTCTCGTTCGCCTACGTCGATCATGCCGACGAGGTCACCGTCGACGGCGGGACGGTGCGTCAGCGCGACGCCGTGCAGGCGAGCGCGCCCACCACCTTCACGACCGATCTGCCGGTCGCCGTGCTCATCGACGGGGGCACGGGGAGCTCGGGCGAGGCGGCCGCGATCAGCTTCATCGGCCAGTCGGGAACACGACTGTTCGGGGCTCCGAGCTACGGGTTCAGCACGGCCAACCAGGCGACGTCGCTCTACGACGGCGCCGTCCTGAACATGACCGTCGCCGTCGATGCCGACCGCACCGGCACGCGCTACGGCGTGCCGATCGAGCCCGATGAGCAGTCCGGCGACCCCGCGTCGGCCGCTGCCGCCTGGCTGATGGGGCGCTGATCGCCGGCGCCACCGCGTCTCGGCGTCAGGACGAAGGCGACGGTGAGGCCGACGGCGTGGCGGGGGAAGACGACGTCGCGAAGCGCGACGGGCCTCCCGACGCGGGCCAGAGCGCGTCGATGACGGCGTCGGTGTAGCCGGTCGGCGAGAGGTTCGAGTATTGGGTGTCGACGATCACGCCGTCGCGGTAGAACAGGGTGCGCCCCTGCTGCAGGGGGAGGGGCCCGCTCTCCCACGTCGACTCGCAGCGGACTCCGCCGTTCGGCTCGTAACAGGTGTAGCCCTCGTTCCCCAGGGCGTACAGCGCGTCGCGCGCCTCTTGATCGGGCGCATAGCCGATCACGGTCACGAGCCAGGTGGCCGCAGCCCCCGGTTCGCCCCACACGCACACGCGCGAACTGTCGGGACGGATGCCTCCGCCCATTCCCGGCGCGTTCAGCGGCACGCCGTCGAGCTGGGCGAGCACCGCGTCGTCGAGCAGGTCGCGGCAGCCCTGCGGCAGATCGGCGAGCAGCGCCGTGGTCGAGGTTGAAGGCCCTGTCGGGAACGGCGCGAGCGACGGCGAGGCGGAGGGCGACGGTGAAGCGGATGCCGAGGCATCCGAACTCCCGGTCGTCGCGGAGGTGTCGGGGGTGCCGGCGCAGCCGGTGACGAGGGCGGGGAGCGCCACCGCGAGTACGGCCCACGTCGCCCACGTGGCCCGCGCGGCGGGGCGGGTGCGGGTGCGGCGCGACATGCCTCAACGATAGACAGCGCGGCCGCGTTCGCCGCGTGTGACACGGTGGCCGAGGCATCCGTTCCTCGCAGACACGGCGCCGAACCTGCCGGGCGACGCGGGGGCCTCGCGTTACGCTCACTGTGCGGCGGCCTGGAGATCTGCGAGGGATCGGCCCCGCGTGAGGAGCACACGCCATGAGCGACCACAAGTACGGCGAGCCGGTCGAAGACAGCACCGCGCCCGGCGAGACGACGTCGGCCGACGAAGCCGTCGCGCGCGCCCACGAAGGCCTGGCCGACGCCGAGGCCGCCTCACGCGACGTCGTCGAGGGCGATGACGTCGCCCGTCACGACGCCGCCCCGCACACCGAGACCTATGCCGCCGAGCCGGCCGTCGCCGATGTCCCGACGGTCGTCGCGCCGGTCGCCGGCAGCCTCTACGCCGACGACCCGGTCGACGAGTCGTACACCCCGGGCGCCTACTCCGACGGTGTCTACGCGCAGGAGTCCTCGTCGACCAGCGCCTACGCCGACGCCCCGACCGAGATCGTCGCGCCCGCCGGTCACGTCGACGCCCCGACCGAGGTCGTCACCCCCGTCGTCGCCTCGACGCCGCAGCCGATCTTCGTGCAGGCGCCCGAAGCGCCGCGCCCGCGCGGCAACCGGGCCGCGGCCGGTCTCATCGGCCTGCTGGCCGCCGTCGCCTTCGGCATCCTCTATCTCGCCGCCGCGCTGGGCCTGCGCGCCATCGACGGCGAGGTCACCGGCGCGAACGTTGGCTCCGAGGCCCTCGCCGCGCTCTCGTCGTGGTGGTTCTGGGTGCCGGTTGTGGTCTTCTACCTCGCGTTCTGGCTGCTGGGCGCGATCATCAACCGCGGCAGCTGGGCGCACTGGGTCATCTTCGGCCTGCTCGTGGGCGTCGCCTCGTACGGCGGACACCTGCTCGGCCAGCTCTTCCAGGCTCCGTTCTGGCAGCTGACCGCCAGCCAGGGCCAAGAGGTCGTGCGCGGCCAGCTGCTCGCCCCCCTCGCGATCGTCGCCTTCGTGCTCGGGCGCGAGCTGACGATCTGGTTCGGCGGGTGGGTCGCGGCCCGCGGCAAGCGCGTCAGCGAACTCAACCGCGAGGCGCAGCGCGAATACGAGCGCACCCTCGAGGCCGGTCCGCGCCTGCACCAGAGCTGACCGCGATCCGCTGATCGCGAGGCAGGGCGGCGAGAGGTCGTGACCGAGCCGCAGCCCGGCGTGAGCGCGCCGGTCGCGCTCGCGTTCGGCACCGTCGGATTTTTCGCGCTCGTCGTCGCCGGGTTCGGACTGCTGAGCCTCGCGACCGGCGACGAGGTGCTGCCGGTGACCGGCCTCGGGCCCCTCCCGGGGATCGCGGCCGTCGTGTTCGCCGTCGCGGCGTTCGTACTCACGGTGTGGGCGGTCGTGCGCCGGCCCGCGCCGCGCTACAGCGGCGTCGTGCTCGTGGTGGTCGCCGTCTTTCTCGCGTACCTGATCGGCCTGCTCGTCGGGGCCATGTTCGGCGGGATCGATCTGGCGCGCGCGATCGCTGCGGCGGGCGCGTTCGCCACGTCGTGGTTCGCCGTCGTCCTGGCATCCGCGGCCCTCGTCGCGGGCTGGACGGCCGTCGCCCTCGTACGCACCCGCACCGGTCGCCCGCGGTGGCCCTGGGAGCCGCCCGCCGAGTGACGGGCCGATTCGCGCGAAATCCCGCCCGATCGGCCCCGCGCGGGCGACAATGGAGCCGTGGAGCGGTCGATCGAGACCCAGGTCAGCCAGGCCGTGGACGCCTGGCTGCGCTGGTTGCCGCGCTGGGAGCCCGCGACCCACCGCGGACGGGTCGCGCCGTGCCGCCGCTGCATCGGGTCGCCGGTGCTCTCTGCCGCGGGCCTCGGCGCCGACGTGCCGCACGGCGTGCAGCACGGGCTGTCGACCCGGGTGAAGACGATCATCGACCACGCTGTCGCCGAGTACACGTCGCTGAACCTGCCCATGCTGCAGGCCGAGCTCGACCAGCAGGCGGCGCGCAACCGCGCGCGCAGCTACCGCCCGAGCGAGGGGCTCGACCCCGAGTTCGAGGGTCTGCCGCTCGACCCCGACCCGGTGCCCGGGGCGCCCTTCCTCTTCACGATCGGCGGTCTGGCCGAAGAGGCCGACGCCGACGTCCCCGACCTGCCGCCGCTCACCGACGAGGCGAAGGCGGCCCTCCGCCAAGAGGTCGGGCTCGCCGACGACTACGCGAACATGATCGGCCGCGAGGTGTGCGCGGTGCTGCTGCATCACCGGCTGCGCATCCAGGCATCCGTCGCCCAATACGTCGAGCCGCAGATCGCGGCGATGCTCGAAGAGCTGACGCGCTCGCTCGACGCCCCGTTCGACCCGAACGGCGACGCCGGCCTCGCCGAGCCGTAGACACCGCCGATGGGGGCGAGAGAGCGCCGTCTTGTTAGCATTACCGGGTCTTCGAAGAGGCCGAAGGCGAGAACACCAGAGGGCTGGGGGTGCCATGACGCGCAGGCTGCCCTCCGCGCCGCCGTTGCTCCCCGGTCTCGACTATGTGCGCCCGCTCGGCTCGGGCGGCTTCGCCGACGTGTTCCTCTATCAGCAGGACATGCCGCGCCGTCAGGTGGCGGTGAAGGTGCTGCCGTCGGGCGAGCGCGATCCCGATCTGCTGCGCATGTTCAACGCCGAGGCCGACGTGCTCGCGCACCTCTCGGCGCACCCCGCGATCGTCACGGTCTATCAGGCCGGCATCTCGGCCGACGGCCGGCCGTACATCGTCATGGAGTACTGCCCGGGATCGCTCGCGCAGCGCTACCGCATCGAACGGATGCGTGTCGACGAGGTCATGGCCATCGCCGTGCGCCTCGCGGGCGCCCTCGAATCGGCGCACCGGGCGGGGCTCATCCACCGCGACATCAAGCCCAGCAACATCCTCATCACGACATTCGGCTCGGCGGTGCTCGCCGACTTTGGCATCTCGTCGACGCTCGTGCGCTCCGACGGCGACGAGGTGCTCGCCATGTCGATCCCGTGGAGCGCGCCCGAGGTGGTCGCCGAGCAGACCGGCGGCACCGTGTCGAGCGAAGTGTGGAGCCTCGGGGCCACCGTGTATTCGCTGCTGGCCGGGCACAGCCCGTTCGAGCGCCGCGAGCGGGGGCAGAACACCCGCGACCTCATGCGCCGGCGCATCGCGCGGGCGACCTTCGTGCCGATCGCGCGCGACGACGTGCCCGACGCCCTGCAGCAGGTGCTCGCGACCGCGATGGCCCGCGATCCCGAGCGCCGGTACCGCACGGCGGCCGAGTTCGGCGAGGCGGTGCGCGAGGTGCAGCGCGCTGAGCAACTCGCCGCGACCCCGCTCGAGGTGCCCGCGGCGGAGTGGATGCCGGCGGCGGCGACGGTCGATTTCGCCGACACCACCGCGCGCGGCCCGGTGCGCAGCCGGGGCGCGCACGAGGGCCGTCGCGCG
>NZ_JAAGRY010000051.1 GCF_015707995.1 Microbacterium paulum | reverse complement strand
GGCAACGGATGCCGGGGCATCCACCGTCTCGAGCGCGGCGCGCAGCTCGGCGGGGTCGAGGGGGAGGGGCTCGAGGGCCCAGCCCGCGTCGCGCAGGCGCAGCGCGGCGAGCGTCGAGACGGGCAGCCACACGCCCATCGCGTGCAGGTCGTCGGCGCGGGCGCGGAGCACCTCGTCGACCGTGCCGTCGGCGACGGTGCGGCCGTCGTGGTCGAGCACGACGACGCGGTCGGTGATCCCCACGACGGCGTCGAGGTTGTGCTCGACGAGCACGAGGGCCCGGTCGCCCGCGGCGACGAGTTCGCCGAGGGCCGCGTAGACCTCTTCGATGCCCTGCGGATCGAGGTTCGCGGTCGGCTCGTCGAGCACGAGCAGCGGCGACCCCATCGCGAGGGCGCACGCGATCGCGAGGCGCTGCCGCCCTCCGCCCGAGAGTCGGTCGGGGTTCTCGGTGCGGCGCTCCCACAGGCCCACGCGGCGGAGCGCGTCTTCGGTGCGGGCGAGCACCTCGTCGACGGGCAGGCGCAGGTTCTCTGGCCCGAACGCGACCTCGTCGAGCAGGGTGCCGGTGACCAGCTGCGCGTCGGGGTCTTGGAACACCATGCCGACGTGCGTGCTCAGCTCGGCGACCGGGGTCACGGCCGTGTCGAGCCCGTCGATCAGCACCGACCCCTCGACAGTCGCCGGCACCGCGTGCGGAATGAGCCCGTTGAGCGCGAGCGCCAGCGTCGACTTGCCGGCCCCGCTCGGCCCGAGCAGCAGCACCACCTCGCCGCGCGCGACGTCGAAGCTCGCCGCGGCGGGCGCCGGGTGCGTCGCACCGTCGTGACGGATGCCGAGGTCACGAACCCGCGCGAGTGGCGTGGGTGTCTCGCCGGGGGGTGTCGCGGCGGCCGCTTTGACGACGGCAGAGGTCACGGGTTTTCCCATCGGTCAGAACAGTGGAGTCACCCTAGGTTAGCCGAACCTAACTTGCCCGGCCAGTCGCGCCTGCGGCCCCGCCCCAGTCAGCGGGCGGTGCCCTGCCGCGCGACGCCCGCGCGTCGCAGCGATGCGCCGATCGCGAGGCCGACCGCCGTCCACGCCACCGGGCCGCACACCGACAGTGCGAGGTACGCGATCTGCGCCCAGAGCGGCAGCGCGCTCAGGTGCGCGGCGAAGAAGACCACAACGGCGACGAGCACGCCGATGATGAACGCCGAGATGAAGAAGCGCCATGCCCCCCAGGCGCGGTAGCGGGTGAGGGCGGCGACGCCCTCTTGGATGGCTCCGAACAGCAGCGCCGTGCCGATGAAGCGCCCCGTCCACGCCGGGTTGAAGGCGCTCGAGACGACCGCCGCGAGCACGTGCGTCAGGATCGCGACGAGCGGCAGACGCAGCACCTCCTGCGCGATGATGCCCGGCAGCACGTGCGCGCCGAGCAGCAGGCCGTAGGTGAAGGGCACGGTCGCGAGCACGACCGGGGTCAGCACCCCCGCGATGCCGCCGACGATGCCCGTGGCGACACCGATCGCGGCGCACACGAGCAGCACGCGCGTCGAGAGGGTCGTGTGTCGGGCCACCCTCCCAGCGTACCGGCGCGGCCGCGCGCGCCGACCGTGACAAACCCCGTCAGTCGCGCCGGCGCCGCGGGGTGAGCCGCACGGCGGGGAGGGGCGGCGCGGTAATGCGCTCGTCGCCGTGGTCGACGACGTGCCCGAAGCGGGGCTGCGCGGCGCCGGGAACGCCCTCGGCCTCCCAGGCATCCCGCGCGTCGACGATCTCTTCGTGGGTGCGCGCGACGAAGTTCCACCACATCACGATGTCGGATTCGAACGGTTCGCCGCCGAGCACGAACACCGTCGCGTCGCGCTCCGCGGTCACCTCGATCGCCTCGCGCCCGAGGCCGAGGTAGAGCAGGCTCTGATCGGCGAGGTCGATGGATGCCTCGGCATCCGTCTGCACCGCCGGCTCGCCGCCCACTCCGACGAGCGCGCACTCCCACGCCGGCTCGAGGGGGAGGGTGACGGATGCCCCGGCGGGAAGGTGCACCTCGACGCCGGCGATCGGGGTGTACATCGTCGCGGGCGACGCGGCCCCGCCGAAGGTGCCCACGACGACGGTCGCCGTCGCGCCGCCGCCGAGATCGACGACGGGCAGGTTCTCGTGCCGCTCGAAGTCCTGTGCGCTGTGCCGCCGCGTCTCGGGCAGCGCGACCCACAGTTGCAGCGCGTCGAGGGGCACGGGGTCGTCGCCGACCGAGTACTCGGAGTGCGCGATCCCCGCGCCGCTCGTCATGAGGTTCAGCACGCCCCGGCGCACGATCACGTCGCTGCCGAGCACGTCGCGGTGGCGCACCTCGCCGACGAACGGCCACGTGACCGTCTGCAGTCCGATGTGCGGGTGCGGCTCCACCCGCATGCGAGCCGTCTGCGGCCCGAAGCGGTCGAGAAAGCACCACGCGCCGACCATCGGCAGGGCGCTCTGGGGCAGGCTGCGGTGCACCTGCATGCCGCGCACGCCGCCGAGCGGAACCTCGCGCGCCTCGAGCAGCAGGGCCTCGGGCCCCTCGCAAGCGGTCGGCGCCGAGGCCTCGGGCGGGCCGGCGTCGAGGCGGGTCATCCGCGCCAGTCTCCGACGCCCTCGTCGCCCGGGTGCTTCTCGTCGGTCGGGGCGTGCTCGGCGACCTCGACGTCGCGCGGGCGCCACTCGATGTTCAGCCCGGGCACCTCGTGCGTCTTCAGGTATTTGATGACGAAGGGGCACACCGGAATGACGGTGTCGCCGCGGCGCGCCTCGTCGGCCATCGCCTCGCCGACGAGCGTGGATCCGAGCCCCCGGCCGCCGTACGCCGGGTCGATCTCGGTGTGCGGATAGATGACCCGCCCGGGCGAGGCGAGCACGAACTCGGCGAACCCGGCGACACCGCCGTCGACCGTGATCTCGTACCGTTCCTTCTCGTCGCTGCGCACGACCTTGACGTCATCCGACATGGCGCTTCCTCTCACCGGGGCTGTTGCTCCTCCCAACGTAGGCGCGCCGCGCCCTGTTCCGCCAGGGTCGGCGCGGGCGCCGCCGCGGCGCGGGCGCGGAGCGCGCCGCCTCTCTGATCGCGAGTCACCACTTCTCTCGCGAATCACCTCGATTCCGAGCGGATTCCGGTGGTGATTCGCGAACCGCGTGGTGAGTCGGGGTGCGCAGACGGGGCGGGCGGGTGTGCCCGGTGCGGCAGACTCGGGTGATGACCTCTGCCGCGGCGCTCACCGAAGCCGTTCCGCACGGCGCGACCGCGGATGCCGCGTACGACGGCTTCGTGCGCTGGGCGAGCGGTCGCGGGCTCACGCTGTACCCCGCGCAAGACGAGGCCGTCATCGAACTCGTCTCGGGCAGCAACGTGATCCTCTCGACCCCGACCGGCACCGGCAAGTCGCTCGTCGCGATCGCGGCGCACGCCGCGTGCCTCGCCGCCGGCGGCCGCTCGTACTACACGGCCCCCATCAAGGCCCTCGTGAGCGAGAAGTTCTTCGCGCTCGTCGAGATCTTCGGCGCCGAGAACGTCGGCATGGTCACGGGCGACTCGTCGGTGAACCCCGACGCGCCGATCGTGTGCTGCACCGCCGAGATCCTCGCGAACATCGCGCTGCGGCAGGGGCCTGATGCCCCGGTCGATCAGGTCGTCATGGACGAGTTCCACTATTACGGCGACCCCGAACGCGGTTGGGCCTGGCAGGTGCCCCTCCTGCTCCTGCCCCGTGCACAGTTTCTGCTCATGTCGGCGACGCTAGGCGAGGTCGCCGACATCGCCGCCGACCTCGAGCGCCGCACCGGCCGCTCCGTCGCGCTCGTCACGGGCGTCGAGCGGCCTGTGCCGCTGCACTTCTCGTACGAGCGTCGCCCCGTGCACGAGGTGTTGACCATGCTCGTCGACGAGCGAGAGGTGCCCGTCTACATCGTGCACTTCTCGCAGGCGGCGGCTCTGGAGCGAGCGCAGTCCCTGGCATCCGTCAACCTCACCACCCGCGCGCAGCGCGACGAGATCGCCGAGGCGATCGGCGGCTTCCGGTTCACCACCGGGTTCGGAAAGACCCTGTCGCGCCTCGTGCGCGCGGGGATCGGCGTGCACCACGCCGGCATGCTGCCGCGCTACCGGCGGCTCGTCGAGACCCTCGCCCAGCGCGGCCTGCTGCGGGTGATCTGCGGCACCGACACGCTCGGCGTCGGCATCAACGTGCCGATCCGCACCGTCATGATCACGGCGCTGTCGAAGTTCGACGGCACCAAGATGCGCCAGCTCTCTGCGCGCGAGTTCCACCAGGTCGCCGGGCGCGCCGGCCGCGCCGGCTACGACACGCGCGGCAACGTCGTGGTGATGGCGCCGGAGTGGGAGATCGAGAACGCCGTCGCGCTCGCGAAGGCCGGCGACGACCCCGCCAAACGCAAGAAGATCGTGCGCAAGAAGGCGCCCACCGGTGTCGTGAACTGGGGTGAGGGTTCGTACGAGCGGCTCATCGCAGCCGTACCCGAGCCTCTCGTTCCGCAGCTGAAGCTGACGGCGGCGATGCTCATCAACGTGATCGGCCGCGGCGGCGACGTGTTCGGCAACGTGCGCTCGCTCGTCTTCGACAACCACGAACCCCGCGCCCGGCGGTTCGACCTCGCGCGCCGCGCGATCGCGATCTTCCGCACCCTCGTCGACGCCGGCATCGTCGAGATCGTGCGCGAGGGCGGCCCCGGCCCCGGCTCCCTCCCCGGTGGCGAGGGGTCGCGACACGCGGCGCCCACCACGGCGGATGCCGCGCGTCGCGACCCCTCGCGCCCCGAGATTCGCCTCACGCTCGACCTGCAGCCGAACTTCGCCCTCAACCAGCCGCTGTCGCCCTTCGCGCTCGCCGCGATCGAGCTGCTCTCTCCCGACGACGATGCGAGCGCGGGTGGCGGCATCGGCACGGGGCACTACGCCCTCGACGTCGTGAGCATCATCGAGGCGACCCTCGACGACCCGCGCGCGATCCTGTCGCAGCAGGAGTACAAGGCCCGCGGCGAGGCGGTCGCTGCGATGAAGCGCGACGGCATCGAGTACGACGAGCGCATGGCGCTGCTCGAAGAGGTCACCTACCCGAAGCCCCTCGCCGAGCTGCTCGATCAGTCGTACGAGGTGTTCGCGTCGAGCCAGCCGTGGGTGCGCGATTTCGAACTGAGCCCCAAATCCGTCGTGCGCGACATGTTCGAGCGGGCGATGACCTTCGCCGAGTACGTCTCCTTCTACCAGTTGCAGCGGAGTGAGGGCCTGGTGCTGCGCTACCTGTCCGACGCGTACCGCGCGATCCGCCAGACCGTGCCGGCCGAGGCGCGCACCGACGAGCTGGTCGACATCATCGAGTGGCTGGGCGAGCTGGTGCGCCAGGTCGACTCGAGTCTCATCGACGAGTGGTCGGCGCTCGTCGACCCGTCGGCGCACTTGCCCGAAGACGACGGCCCGGTCGTGCCGCCGGCGCCTCCGTCTGTGCTCACGAACCGGCGCGCGTTCACCGTGCTCGTGCGCAACGAGCTGTTCCGCCGCGTGCAGCTCGCGGCGCTGCAAGACGACGATGCGCTGGTCGCCCTCGACCCCGAAGTCGACTGGCCCGCCGCCCTCGACGCCTATTACGACGAGCACGACCAGATCGGCACCGGCGGCCCGGCGCGCTCGCCGCGTCTCGTCGAGATCGATGAGACGGATGCCTCGGCCACGGGCCTCTGGCGCATCGAGCAGACGATCGACGACCCGGCGGGCCACCACGACTGGCGCATCCGCGCCGAGGTCGACCTCGAGGCATCCGTCGAACAGGGCATCGCCGTCATCCGCGTGACCCAGGTTCTGCGCCTCTAGCCCCCGCCCTCACCTCCCTTCTCCGACGCCTCGCGAGGGGTGGGGTGGCGCGAGGAGGGAAGAAGGGGCGGGGGTGTCGGATGCCGCGGTTAGCCTGGTCTGGTGAGCTCGCACACCTTCGACGACCCGTACGCGGATCCTTACGCCGACGTGCCCTGGGGTCTCGACGAGCTCGCCCCGCCCGACGATGACGACGCGCCGCCTCCGCCGGAGTTCGACGGCTACGCCGGCGCGCTCTCGCGGTCGACACGTGATGCGGTGCCGGGGCATGCGGCCGGGCCCAGCGCGGTCCGCGCGACCGGCGCCGGCCAGGGGCATGCGGCCGGTGACGGACCCGCTCGACCCGCGGCATCCACCCCCGCGGCGCCGCGCCCGCGGCTCGGCCGCGATCGCACGGGCGACGACCCGCGCGCGGTGCTGAAAGACGTCTTCGGCTACGACGACTTCCGCGGCGACCAGGCCGCGATCGTCGCGCAGGTCGTCTCGGGCGGCGACGCGGTCGTGCTCATGCCGACCGGCGGCGGCAAGTCGATCACCTACCAGGTGCCGGCGCTCGTGCGGCCGGGCACGGGGCTCGTCGTGAGCCCCCTGATCGCCCTCATGCACGATCAGGTCGACGCGCTCACCGCCAACGGCGTGAACGCCGCCTACCTCAACTCGACGCAGAGCCCCGCCGAGCGGGCGAGCGTCGAGCAGGCGTATCTCGCCGGTGACCTCGACCTGCTCTACGTCGCGCCCGAGCGGCTCAGCGCGCCCGCCACGACGGCGCTGCTGCAGCGCGGGCGGCTGAGCGTGATCGCGATCGACGAGGCGCACTGCGTGAGCCAGTGGGGCCACGACTTCCGCCCCGACTACCTCGCCCTGGGCGACCTCGCCGAGCGCTTTCCCGGCGTGCCGCGCATGGCCCTCACCGCCACCGCGACGCGGGCGACGCACAAAGAGATCACCGAGCGCCTCGATCTTCCGCGGGCGAAGCACTTCGTGGCGAGCTTCGACCGGCCGAACATCCAGTACCGCATCGAGCCGAAGACCGACCCGCGGCGCCAGCTGCTGCAGTTCGTGCGCGCGCAGAGCGAGGCGAACGGCCGCGCCGCGGCGGGCATCGTCTACGCCCTCAGTCGCAAGTCGGTCGAGCAGACGGCCGAGTACCTGCGCACGCAGGGTGTCGACGCCCTGCCGTACCACGCGGGGTTGGATGCCGGGGTCAGAGCCCGCAACCAGGCACGCTTCCTCCGTGAAGAAGGCGTCGTCATGGTCGCGACGATCGCGTTCGGCATGGGCATCGACAAACCCGATGTGCGCTTCGTCGCGCACATCGACCTGCCGAAGTCGGTCGAGGGCTACTACCAAGAGACCGGCCGCGCGGGGCGCGACGGCGAGCCCTCGGTCGCATGGATGGCGTACGGCCTCGGCGACGTCGTGCAGCAGCGCCGGCTCATCGACCAGTCGCCGGGCGAGCGCGCCTACAAGCAGCGCCTCGGCCAGCACCTCGATGCCATGCTGGCCCTGTGCGAGACGGTCTCGTGCCGCCGGCAGAACCTGCTCGCCTACTTCGGGCAGGAATCCGGACCGTGCGGCAACTGCGACACGTGCCTCACCCCCGCCGACACGTGGGACGGCCTCGTACCCGCCCAGAAGCTACTGTCGACGATCGTGCGCCTCAAGCGCGAGCGCAATCAGGCGTTCGGCGCCGGCCATCTCGTCGACATCCTGCGCGGCGCTTCCACCGAGCGCATCCGCCAGCAGGGGCACGACAGTCTCGCCACCTACGGGCTCGGCGCCGACCTCACCGATCAGGACTGGCGCAGCGTCATCCGGCAGCTGCTCGCGCGCGGCGTGATCGTCGCGCAGGGCGAATACGGCGTGCTCGCGGTGGGTGAGGAGGGCGCCGCGGTCCTTCGCGGCGAGGCATCCGTGCCGCTCCGCCGCGACGTGCTGGGGCGCTCGGGCGGCGGGTCGCGTGTGCGCAAGGCCGCGGCATCCGACACCCTCGACGGGGGCGATCGCGACCTGTTCGAGGCGCTCCGTACGTGGCGTGCCGGCGTCGCGAAAGAGCAGGGCGTGCCCGCTTACATCGTCTTCGGCGATGCCACGCTGCGGGCTCTCGCCGAGCAGCGGCCCGCCTCGATCGCGGCGCTCGAGGGCATCACCGGCATCGGTGCCAAGAAGCGCGAGGCCTACGGCGACGCCGTGCTCGCGGTCATTGCAGGCTCATAGCCTTCTCGCCGCCGCCGCACAGAGCGAGGAGAACGCGCGCATAATGCGCCGTGGTCGGCTGTATCTCATGTCTGATTAGCCTCGCTTCCGCCTTGGCCCGCCCGCCCGTGTCGTCCTGCCGTTGACGGCGGTGGTGCTCGTCGTCGGACTCGCGGGGTGCGGGTCGCTCGCCGGCGCCGACGCGGCGTCGACCTCGAGCCAGACCCAGCAGAGTTCGGCGGTGACGGCGCAGGCGGCCGTGGCCGAGACGACGGGATCGTTGTGGGACACCTCGGTCGTCCACACCGTGTCGGTCGACGTCGACGCCGACGCGCTCTCGACGATGCTGTCGACCTACCTCTCCTCGGGTACCAAGAAGTGGCTCACGGCGAGCGTCACGATCGACGGGGTCACCTACGAGAACGTCGGCATCAAGCTCAAGGGCAACTCGACCCTGAAGGGCGTCACGGCCGATACCGATGCGTCGACGCTGCCCTGGCGGATCCGCCTCGACAAGTACGTCGACGGACAGAACGCGTCGGGCGTGACCGACTTCACCGTGCGGACGAACACCTCGGCGACCTCGCTCAACGAGGCGGTCGCCCTCGATGCGTTGGATGCCGCGGGCCTGGCGACCGAGCAGAGTGCGGCCACCCGGTTCTCGGTCAACGGCGGAACCGAAGAGCTGCGGCTGAGCGTGCAGGCCCTGAACGACGCGTGGGTCGAAGAGAATTTCCCTGATGCGGGCGCTGATTCGGTGCTGTACAAGGCCACCGCGGATGGAAGCTGGGGGTGGCTGGGCGCCGACGGCGACTACAGCGACTCGTTCGACATCGAGGCGGGCGACGACAACTACGCCCCGCTCATCGCGCTGCTCGACCTCGTCAACAACGGCACCGCCGACGAGATCGCCGAGAAGCTGCCCGGGATGCTCGATGTCGACTCGTTCGCGACGTATCTCGCCCTCGAAGATCTGATCGACAACTTCGACGACATCTCGGGCCCGGGCAACAACTCGTACCTGCTCTGGGATTCCGCGACGCAGAAGTTCACGATCGTGGCGTGGGACCACAACCTGGCCTTCGGCGTGCAGAACGTCGGCGGCGGTGGCGGTGGCGGGGCCGGCGGAGGCGGCGGTGCGGCCGCGGGCGGCGGTGCGGCCGGTGGCCAGGCGCCGTCGCGGACGACGGGCGCCCAGGGCGGTGCGGCACCGACCGGTGGCGGAGCCGGCGGCGGGATGGGCGGCGGCCAGACCGACAACGCGCTCGTGACCGCGTTCGAGGCCAACACCGAATGGGCCGCGCTGATCGCCCAGAAGAAGACCGAACTGCAGACGACGCTGTTCACCGACGGGGCGATCGCCGACTCGGTGACGCGGTGGTCGGCGCTGATCAACTCGGGCGCGAGCGACCTGGTCGACGCCGCGACGGTCACCTCGGAGTCTGACGCGATCCTGGCCTACACGCGCTGAGCGGGTGCGCGGGCGGCGCTCGCGCGGCTGGGCGGCCCGGCGGACGCCCGGCCGCCACCGCGGATGGTGGAACTGAGTCTCACAGAGTGTGAGTGTGGGTCTCATACAACGGAGAGTGCACACGGGTGTGAAGTCGTTTGTCGGGCGGACGCAAACGTGTTGCACGCTCCTTGTGCGACTCCTACCGTCGAGAGTGATCTTCTCTGTCCGTCTCCACCGAGAGGTAACCCCGTGACCGACACCGCCGTCCGCGAGAACATCCACCCCAAGAAGCCCGCGACCAGCAAGCGCACGCCCGCCGGCGGTGCGCCCACGGCGGCCCACACCGCCGACGAGGCGCACGAACCGCGCATCGACGTCGACGCCGTCACCGACCTGCTGCTCGGCACGTGGGGCGAGACGCGCCGCGAGGCGCGCGAGATGATCAAAGACCCGGCGTTCTGGCGCATCGACGGCCAGTCGGTGCCCGAGCACCGCGAGCGGGTGCTGGGCCAGTTGCGGCTGCTCGTCGAGAACAACGGCTCGCGTCGCGCGTTCCCGAAGGAGTACGGCGGCCTCGAGAACAACGGCGCCAACCTCGCCGGGTTCATGGAACTCGTGCTCGCCGACCCGAGCCTGCAGATCAAGTCGGGTGTGCAGTGGGGCCTGTTCGGCTCGGCCATCTACCAGCTCGGCACGAAGAAGCACTGGGATGCCTGGTTGAGCGACGTGATCGAGCTCGAACTTCCCGGCGCCTTCGCGATGACCGAGATCGGGCACGGCTCCGACGTGGCATCCATCGGCACCACCGCGACGTACGACCCCGAGACCGGGGAATTCGTCATCAACACGCCGTTCCGCGGTGCGTGGAAGGACTACCTCGGCAACGCCGCGCTGCACGGGCGCGCCGCCACGGTGTTCGCGCAGCTCATCACGGGCGGCGTGAACTACGGCGTGCACTGCTTTTTCGTGCCGATCCGCGACGCCGAGGGCGGCATGCTCCCCGGCATCCAGAGCGAAGACGACGGCGTCAAGGGCGGCCTCAACGGCATCGACAACGGACGCCTCGCGTTCGACCACGTGCGCGTGCCCCGCTTCAACCTGCTGAACCGCTACGGCGACGTGGCATCCGACGGCACCTATTCGTCCGAGATCCCGAGCCCGGGTCGGCGCTTCTTCACCATGCTCGGCGCGCTCGTGCAGGGTCGCGTCTCGCTCGACGGCGCCGCCACGACGGGCACCGCGCTCGCGCTCTACATCGCGCTCACCTACGCGAACCAGCGCCGGCAGTTCGATTCGGGCTCGGGCAGCGACGAGGTCGTGCTGCTCGACTACGGCAAGCACCAGCGGCGCCTGCTGCCCCTGCTCGCCCAGAACTACGCGCAGTTCTTCTCGAACGACGAGCTGCTGCGCAAGTTCGACGGCGTGTTCTCGGGCCGCACCGACACGCCGCAGGAGCGCGAAGATCTCGAGACCCTCGCCGCCGCGCTCAAGCCGCTGTCGACGTGGAATGCCCTGTCGACCGTGCAAGAGGCGCGCGAAGCGTGCGGCGGCTCGGGCTTCCTCGCCGAGAACCGCATGGTGGGCCTTCACCAAGACCTCGACGTCTACGTCACCTTCGAGGGCGACAACAACATCCTGCTGCAGCTGGTCGGCAAGCGCCTGCTCGCCGACTATGCGCGGCAGTTCAAGGGCGCGGATGCCGCGAAGCTGGCCTCGTTCGCCGCGAAGCAGACCGCGGGCAAGGTGTTCCACGGTGCGGGGCTACGCCGGCTCGGCCAGGCGGTCGCCGACTTCGGTTCGACGGCGCGCTCGGTCGAACTGGGGCTGCGCGCCGAGCAGCAGCACGAGCTGCTGGCGGGCCGTGTCGAGCAGATGATCTCCGACATCGCGGGGCGGCTGCGCCCCGCGTCGAAGGCGTCGCCCGCCGAGGCGGCCGACCTCTTCAACGCGAACCAGGCCGAGCTCATCGAGGCGGCCCGCGCGCACGGCGAGCTGCTGCAGTGGGAGGCCTTCAGCGACGGCGTCGCGAAGGTGACCGACGCCGGCACGGCGCAGGTGCTCACGTGGCTGCGCGACCTGTTCGGCATGTACCTGATCGAGAAGCACCTGGCCTGGTACATCATCAACGGGCGGCTGTCGACGCAGCGCGCGGCCTCGGTCTCGCGCTACATCGACCGGCTCGTGCAGCGGCTGCGCCCGCACGCGCAAGACCTGGTGGATGCCTACGGCTTCGCCCCCGAGCACGTGCGCGCCCCCATCGCGTCGGGCGCCGAGCAGGCCCGGCAAGACGAGGCGCGCGCGTACTACGCCGCCCTCGCCGCCTCGGGCGAGGCGCCGACCTCGGAGAAGTCGCTCAAGAAGAAGTAGCCCGCGCGCCGCGGTCGCGCCGCGGTCGCGCGCCGGGCGCCTTGCGCAACCGCGGAGATCTGCACACCTGCGGACTGGCTGCGGCGAGGCATCCGCGGTTGTGCAGATCTCCGCAGGTGTGCGCGGCGTGGGGTTTGGTTGTGCGCGGGGCGCGCGACCGCCGGACGGGCCTGCGCGCCGCGCCCGCGCCCCGCACGGACGCTGCGCGCGCCACACGAACTCCGCAGTATGTCGCGAACTCCGCACCCGGACCCGCGATCGGCTGCGGAGTTCGCGCATTCCTGCGGGGTTCGTGCTTACGGGGTAGCGGCGTCCGGGTCGGCGACGGGCACGACCGCGTAGGTGAACGTGCCCGCGTAGCGGAACACCTCGCCGAGCATCGGCATGGTGATGCGCACGTCGACGGCCTGCACAGGCCGCGCGCCCGTGCCGGCGGGGCACGCGGCGCGCTCGTGCACGGTCACCCCTGCGAAGCGCGTGAGCGGCACGCGCACGCGGCCGAGGCGCAGCCCGATCCGGCGCGAGCTGAGGCGCAGCGCGCCCCTCTCGACGGTCACGTCGAGGATCACTTCGAGCCCACCACGCCGACCGATGCGATCGACGAGCATGCCTCGCTCGACCGTCATGCGGTCGAGCATCACGCGGCGGCGCGGGCCGAAGGCGACGGTGCGCACCGCCGTCAGAGAGCCGTCGGGCTGTGCGGTGTTGACCACCGTGAACGGCACCCCGTGCCCGAACTCGGGGAACAGCACGCGGCGCCACGCGAGAAGCCGCCACAGCGGCCACAGTGCTCGCAGCCGCGATCCGGCCACCGCGAACACCCCGTGCCCGGCGCCGACCGACCCCTGCGATAGGGCGCCGAAGTAGCGCTGCAGCCCGGGATCGAGGCCGTCGATCGCGTCGCCGAGCACGCGCTCGTAGACCGAGGTATCGCTCATGCCGTCCACGCTATACTGAACTGAACATGTTCAGAAAGAGGTGACGGATGCCTGAAAAGCCCCGCGTCGTCATCGCCGGCGCCTCCGGTTTCATCGGCCCGGCGCTCGTCCGGTCGTTCGCGGGCGACGGCTACGACGTGCGCACGATCGGTCGGAGCGCCGCCGATGCCTCATGGCAAGATCCGTCCGCGATCGCTGCCCTCGTAGACGGCGCCGACGTGCTCGTGAACCTCGCCGGAAAGTCGGTGAACTGCCGCTACACCGACCGGGGCCGCGACGAGATCCTGCGCTCGCGCGTCGAGACGACCCGCGCGCTGCGCGAGGCGGTGGCCGTGGCATCCACCCCGCCCCGCGTCTGGCTGAATGCCTCGACTGCGACGATCTACCGCCACCGGATGGATGCCCCGAACACAGAGTCGACCGGCGAAATCGGCGAGGGGTTCTCGGTCGATGTCGCGACGAACTGGGAGCGCGAGTTCTTCGCCGACGACCTGCCCGAGACGCGACGCGTGGCGCTGCGGATGGCGATCGTGCTCGGCGACGGACCGGCGACCCGCATGCTCGTGCGGCTGGCGCGCCTCGGAATCGGCGGACCCCAACTCGACGGCTGGTGGCCGCAGCACCGCCGCTACCGCGGCATCGGGCCCCGGCCGACGGGCGACGGGCGGGCTCCGCACCGTGACACCCGGGGCCGGCAGCGGTTCAGTTGGGTGCACGTCGACGATGTGGTGAGCGCCGTGCGGTTTCTCGCCGAACGCAGCGACATCGAGGGCGTCGTGAACGTGGTCGCGCCCGAGGCATCCGACAACCGCACCCTCATGCAGACGCTCCGCCGCATCGTGGGGGCGCCGTTCGGGCTGCCCGCGTTCCGGTGGATGCTCGAGCCCACGATGTGGGTGCTGCGCACCGAATCGGAGCTCGTGCTGAAGAGCCGCTGGGTCGCGCCCGAACGCCTCACGGCCGCCGGATTCACGTTCGCGCACACCGACCTCGAAGAGGCGCTGCGCACCGTCGCGGGGCGCAGCACCGGGAGCCGGCGATAGCCTGGAATCGTGGATGACCTGCGGATCGGCCCCGACGGCCTCGCCCGCTGCGGGTGGGTGGGCGACGACGCCGAATACCGCCGCTACCACGACGAGGAGTGGGGCCGGCCGCTGCACGGCGACCGCGCGCTGTTCGAGAAGATGTCGCTCGAAGGGTTCCAGGCGGGCCTGTCGTGGATCACGATCCTGCGCAAGCGCCCGCGCTTCCGCGAGGTGTTCGCCGGGTTCGAGCCCGCGGCGGTCGCGGCCTTCGGCGACGACGATGTCGAACGCCTGATGACGGATGCCGGGGTCATCCGCAACCGCGCGAAGATCCTCGCCACGATCGGAAACGCGCGCCTCGTCGAGGAGATGGCTCCGGGCGAGCTCGACGCGTTCATGTGGTCGTTCGCCCCGGCGCCGCGCGCGGAGGGCGAGCGCCCGGTCGTGTTCGCCGACGTGCCGGCGACCACCGCGGCATCCGATGCCCTCTCGAAAGCGCTGAAGAGGCGCGGCTTCCGATTCGTCGGGTCGACGACGATGTACGCGCTCATGCAGTCGGCCGGCATGGTCGACGACCACCTCGCCGGCTGCCACCGCGCGGGCTGACCGCCCGGGCGCCGTTCTGTCACCCGCCCCGCGCCGCTGTCGCCGCGGCTGCGCGTTCGGTATTCAGTCTGCGCGTAGGCGGCACCGGGCCTGCTCGCCGGAATCACGCGGCGCGCGCCGGCTGTCCGGCCCGAAGAGACTGAATACGGTACGCCGCCCACGCCGCCCACGCCGCCCGGACCCGCCGCGGGTCAATCCGGCACGACGACGGCGCGTTCGCGGCCGATGTGGGCCCAGGCGTCAACGACCCGGCTGAGCGGGTAGTCGGTGTAGGGCACCTGCAGCGTGCCGTCGGCGATGAGGGCCATCACGGCGGGCAGTTCGGCGACCATGCGCTCGGTCGAGACCGACCCGGCTCCCGAACCCGAGATGCGGATGCGGCGGCTGCGCAGCAGCGACGCCGGAACCCGTGCATCGAGGCCGCCCAACGAGCCGATCTGCACGTAGTCGATGTCGGCCGCATCGTCGTCGAGCCCGCGCCGACCGAGCGTCGCGAAGGCCGTCTCGGCGGCAGGCCCCAAATGTAGTCGAGCACGAGAGAGGATCGACGGAGTGAACATCGCGGATGCCGCGGCGATGCAGATCACGGATCTCGCCGCCTGGCTGCGATCGATCGACGATCCGTCGGTCGCCCCGCTCCTGCGCACCCTGCAGCAGACGCTCGACTCGTTCGTCGACATCGGCCTCGGCTACCTCTCGCTCGACCGGTCGAGCGGCAGGCTCTCGGGCGGCGAGGCGCAGCGCACGAAGATGATCCGCCACCTCGGGTCGAGCCTCACCGACATGACGTACGTCTTCGACGAGCCGACGACGGGGCTGCACCCGCACGACATCCAGCGCATGAACGAGCTGCTGCTCCTGCTGCGCGACAAGGGCAACACGGTGCTCGTCGTCGAGCACAAGCCCGAAGTGATCGCTATCGCCGACCACGTCGTCGACCTCGGCCCGGGGGCCGGCCGCGCGGGCGGCCACATCACGTACGAGGGCGACGTCGCGGGGCTCCGCGCCTCCGACACCGCCACCGGGCGCCATCTCGACCACCGCGCGGCGCTGAAGCCGGCCACCCGCGAGCGCACGGGGGTGCGCGAGATCCGGGGCGCGACCCTGCACAATCTGCGCGGCGTCGACGTCGATGTGCCCCTCGGCATCACGCGGTGCGAGCTGTGCGAGGGGTCGGGGTTCAGCGACGATGTGCTCGACTACACCCTCGACGACAAGAACATCGCCGAGGTGCTGGCGATGTCGGTCGACGAGGCGGCCTCGTTCGTCGCGAAAGGGCCTGCGCAGACGATCCTCGGCCGCATGACCGACGTCGGCCTCGGCTACCTGACCCTCGGGCAGTCGCTCAACACGCTCTCGGGCGCCGAACGGCAGCGCCTCAAACTCGCGATCTCGATGGCCAAGAAGGGCGCGGTCTACGTGCTCGACGAACCCACGACGGGCCTGCACCTCGCCGACGTCGAGGCCCTGCTCGGGCTCATGGACAGGCTCGTGGATGCCGGTAACTCGCTCATCGTCATCGAGCACCATCAGGCGGTCATGGCCCACGCCGACTGGATCATCGACGTCGGCCCGGGCGCGGGGCGCGACGGCGGAACGATCGTGTTCGAAGGCACTCCCGCCGACCTCGTGGCCGGCGCGCAGACCCTCACCGCCGAGCATCTCGCCCGCTACGTGGGGGCGTGAGCCGCGGCATCCAGCCCGCTGCGTCGCCGGGTGTCACTGAGCGAGACATGGGGAGTTCTCCCCATGTCAAGCGTTTCTTCGACGTCGCGAGCGTGTCGTAGGCTGACTGCGTCTGCACGACGTGTGCGCCTGCTTCAGCAACAGGTCCCGACGCCACGCAATGAATACGAGCCCCGGGGGGGAGCCGGCCCGACCATGAAGTCGTTCGCGTGGCTTCGAGCGCGCCCGAAAGCGCTGATCTCGACCGGAATCGTCACGGTCGCGGCCCTCGCCGTGGGCTTTTTCGCCTATGCCTACGAGGGCAAGCCGACGACCGAGGTCGACCTCCACGACGGCGGGGTCTGGGTCACGAAGCAGTCCAGCCTGCTCGTCGGCCACTTCAATCACGAGTCGCGCGTGCTCGACGGCGGGCTGCGCGCGGCATCCTCCGACTACGACATCCTGCAGAGCGGGTCGCGCGTGATGATCGTCGATACGGTCGGCTCGTCGATCGCGTCAGTCGACCCGGCGCGGGTCATCCTGTCGGACTCGGCCTCGCTCGCTCCCGGCTCGTCGGTCGCGATGGGCTCGTCGACGGTCGCCGTGCTCGAGCCGTCGGGCACCCTGTGGGCGAGCCCGTTCACCGCCGTCAGCGGCATCGGCGCGCAGGGCGCCGAACCGGTCGCCGACGAGGGCAAGAACGCGAAGGTCGCCGTCGGCGTCGACGGAACCGTGTACACGGTCTCGGCCGAAGACGGGGTGCTCCGCTCGTACGGCCCGGGCGACGAGGGCAAGACCGTCGAGAAGTCGTCGCGCGGGCTCGAGGGCATCGGCACCGACGACGAGCTGTCGATCACGGTCGTCGGAACGACCGCGTTCGTGCTCGACGCGACCACACGCACCCTGTACAGCAGCGACGGCATGAAGACCGAGGCACCCGCCGATGCGGTGTTGCAGCAGGCGTCGGATGCCGCTGACGCGGTCACCCTAGCCACGCCCACGGACCTCGTGCGCGTGCCGCTCGGCGGCGGCGACCCCGCCTCGGTCCCCTCCGGCGGTGGCAAGGGCACGCCCGCCCAGCCCGTGTTCGTCGCCGGATGCGCCTACGGCGCCTGGTCGGGGTCGGGCAGCTTCGTCCGCGACTGCCCGGGCGAGGCCGACGACCTCGCCCAGGAGGTTCCGGGCATCGAGCCGACGAGCGTGCTGCGGTTCCGCACGAACCGGGACGTGGTCGTCCTGAACGACGTGTTCGGAGGAGCGGCGTGGATGGCCTCCGACGCCCTGCAGCGGGTCGACAACTGGCAGGACATCACGCCGCCCGAAGGCGACGGCGAGGACCAGGAGGAGACCACCGAAGAGACGGTGCAGACGACCCTCCCCGAGCGCACCGACCAGAACACGCCGCCGATCGCCCAGGACGACGAGTACGGCATCCGTCCGGGCCGCACGACCGTGCTGCCGGTGCTCGACAACGACACCGACGCCGACGGCGATGTGCTCGTGGCATCCGTCTCGCAGACGCCGTCGTTCGGAACGGTCGAGCCCATCCACAACGGCGCCGCGCTGCAGATCACCGCGCCCGCCGACGCGAGCGGGTCGACGACCTTCCGTTACACGGTCGAGGATGGCCGGGGCGGCGAGGCGACGGCATCGGTCACCCTCACCGTGCACGACTTCGATGTGAACTCCGCGCCCGTGCAGAAGCGCACGACGCCGATCACGGTCGAATCGGGGGGCACCGCGTCGTACAACGTGCTGCCGGACTGGATCGACCCGGACGGCGACGACATCTTCTTGCTCGACGTCGCCCCCGACGGCGGCGACGAGGCCGACTTCACCTCGGACGGGCAGATCACCTACCGCGCGATCGGCGGCATGCAGGGTCGCAAAGACGTGCCGATCCTCGTCTCCGACGGCAGCGACAGCAGCGCCGGCGTCGCACGCTACGACATCCGGCCCCTCGGCACGACCGTGCCGATCACGAACGCCGACCACGTCGTGACCCGGGTGGGACGGCCCGTCACCGTCGCGCCGCTCACAAACGACACGAGCTCGGGCAGCGAGCAGCTGCGCCTCACCCGCGTCGACGAGGTGCCGGGTGCGCAGGTCGTGCCCGACTTCGCCGACAAGACGTTCTCGTTCACCGCGCAGGCGGCGGGCACCTATTACGCCCAGTACCTCGTCTCGGCGGGCCCGAACTCGGTGCCGGGGCTCGTGCGCGTCGACGTGCTGCCCGAGTCGAACGACGACCTGCCGCCCGTCGCCGTGCGCGACGTGGCGCTGCTGCCGAGCGGCGGCGACGTGCTCGTGAACGTGCTCTCGAACGACACCGACCCCGGCGGCGGCATCCTCGTCGTGCAGTCGGTGACGGTGGATGCCGGGTCAGGGGTCGCGGCGGCGGTGCTCGGCCACGAGACCATCCGGGTGAGCGATCTCGCCTCGATCGACCAGCAGGTGCGCATCGGATACACGATCTCGAACGGCTCGCAGTCGGCGAACGGCGAGATCGTCGTGATCCCGGTGCCCGCGCCGAGCCGGCTGCGCCCGCCGGTCGCCAACGACGATCAAGCCGTGGTGCGCGTGGGCGACACCGCGACGATCCCCGTGCTCGACAACGACTACCACCCGAACGGCGACACGATCCACGTCGCCCCCGACCTCGTCGCGCCGCTGGTCGACCCCGAGGACGGCGAGGCGTTCGTCTCGGAGGACACCGTCCGCTTCCGCGCGGGCGACGAGCCGAAGACCGTCTACGCGACGTACGAGGCGGTCGACTCCACCGGTCAGCGCGATGCCGGCTATCTCACGATCCAGATCCTGCCGCGCAACGACGAGGCCAACTCGGCCCCGCGCCCGCGCGACCTCACGGCACGCACGCTCAGCGGCTCGCAGGTCGAGATCCCGGTTCCCCTCGACGGCATCGACGAAGACGGCGACTCGGTCGAGCTCGTCGGCATCGCCGACGCCCCCAAGAAGGGGCGCATCGTCGAGACGGGGGCGAACTCGTTCACCTACGAGGCCTTCGAGGGCTCGGTGGGCGTCGACACGTTCACCTACCGGGTCCGCGACAATCTGGGCAAAGAGGGCACGGCGCCGGTGCAGATCGGCATCGCTCCCGCGGCATCCACCAATCAAGCGCCCTACGCGGTGCGCGACTCGGTCGTCATGCGGCCGGGGCGCGAAGTGGCGGTGCCGGTGCTCGCGAACGACTCCGACCCCGACGGCGACGAATTCGGGTTCGCGCCCGACGACGCGGTGACCGTGCCCGACGGCGTTCCGGGCCTCAAGGCCCGCGTGAGCGGCACCTATCTGCTGATCACCGCGCCGGCGACCGAGATGAACACGTCGGTCGAGTACGCGATCACGGATGCCCGGGGCTTGCGCGCCTCGACGAGCGTGCAGATCACGGTCGACGACACCGTGCCGCTCAGCCCGCCCATCGCGCGTGACGACCGGGTGCGCGCCGAAGACGTCGCCGACGACGGCACCGCCGTCATCGACGTGCGCGAGAACGACGACGACCCCGACGGCACGAAGAGCGCCCTCGCGGTGACGCTCGGCGCCGGTTCGGGTACGGCCCGGGTGCTGCCGAGCGGCGAGGTGTCGGTCACGATCGGCGACGCGCCGCAGCTCATCACCTACACGATCACCGACGCCGACGACCAGTCCGCGTCGGCGTTCATCCGGGTGCCGTCGCTGTCGGAGCTGCCGCCGAGCCTCATCTCGACCAAGCCGGTCGAGGTGAAAAGCGGCGAGACGATCGAGCTGCCGCTGAAGGATTACGTGCGCGCCGCGGGCGGCAAAGACGTCGTCATCACCGAGGCGGCGAAGGTCGCCGCCGTGCACGCGAACGGCGCCGACCTCATCAAAGACCAGCGCACCCTCGTCTACACATCGGCCGACCGCTACTTCGGCACCGACGCGATCACCTTCGAGGTCACCGACGGCACCGGCCCCGACGACCCCGAGGGGCGCAAGGCCACCCTGACGATCCCGATCACGGTGCTGCCGCCCGACAACCAGCCGCCGACGATGGTGGGCGCGACCATGAACGTGGCGCCGGGTGAGGATGCCTCTTCGCTCGACCTCGCCGCGCTCGCGACCGACCCCGACCCGGAAGACCAGGGCAAGCTGACCTTCCGGCTCAAGGGATCGGGGCCGCAGGGCCTCACGGCATCCATCGACGGCACGGCGCTGAAGGTCTCGGCCGCGGCCGAGACGGCCAAGGGCACGCAGGCGCGGTTGACGGTCAGCGCCGACGACGGCACGACGACGCCCGCCGAAGCGACGATCACGGTCACCGTGACGGCGTCGACGCGCCAGCTCGCGAGCGCGAACGACGACGTGATCGCACAGTCGAACCAGGGCGCGACCGAGTCGGTCGCGGTGCTCGAGAACGATGTGAACCCGTTCCCCGGCAAGCCGCTGAAGGTCGATTCGGCCGTGCTCGAGACGGGCGAGGCGTCGGTCGTCGTCAAGGGCGACCGCGTCGAGGTGACGAGCGGCAAGACGTTCGTCGGCACGGTCGTGGCCCGCTACCGCGTGCTCGATGCCACCGGCGACGCCGACCGCGCCGTCGAAGGGCGCATCCGCATCACGGTCCAGGGTCGCCCCGAGGCGCCCGGAAAGCCCGTGGTCTCGAGCGTGCAGAGCCGCACCGTGGTGCTGTCGTGGACGCCGCCGAGCGACAACGGCGCCCCGATCACGGGCTACACCGTGACCTCGACGGCGGGCGGCTTCTACACGAAGAACTGCCCCTCGACGACGTGCACGCTCGACGGGCTGACGAACAACGTCGAGTACAACTTCGTCGTCACCGCGACCAACAAGGTCGGTGTGTCGGATGCCTCGGTGCCGTCGGAGACCGCGCGCCCGGATGTGCGCCCCGACACCCCGGCGCCGCCGACCCTGGTCTTCGGCGACCGCAGCCTGAAGGTCTCGTGGGTGCCGCCGCGCACCGAGGGATCGCCGATCGAGACGTACACGCTCGAGATCTCTCCCGCACCGCCGTCGGGCATCGTGCAGAAGACCGGCGTCACCGGCACGAGCATCGAGTGGACGGGCCTGGAGAACGGCGCGTCGTATCAGGTGCGCGTGCGCGCCCACAACCGCGCGCCCGAGCCGAGCGAGTTCAGCCCGTGGTCGGCGGCGATGGTGCCGGCCGCGCCTCCTGCCGCTGCGAACGCCCCGACGACGAAGCTGCTGAGCCCCGTCGCATCGCAGGCTCAGGTCGAGGTGGCGTGGAACGCGCCGGCGAACAACGGCGACGCGATCTCGGTTTACGAGCTGCGCGTGAAGCAGGGTGCGTCGGTCGTCAAGACGGTGACCGTCGGGGCCGGGCAGACGACTCAGGCCGTCGTGGTCGACACCTCGACGACCAACTACACGTTCGACGTGCGCGCGAAGAACAAGGCGGGCTGGGGCGAGTACAGTCCCACTTCGGCACCGCGTCGCGGCGTGACGGCGCCGGGCGCGCCGACGGGCGTCGCCGCCAGCGAGGGCGACAACCGTGTCGGCGTCACCTGGACGGCGGGTGCCGCCAACGGTGCGGCCGCGGGCGAGATCCGCTACGAGTACTCCGTGAAGGGTGGCGGCTGGCGAAACGACTGGGTCTCGGGCGGCACCAACGGTTCAGGCACGATCGGCAACGGTCAGGTCAACAACAACGCCAGCTACACGATCCGCGTGCGGGCCGTGTCGACGGTCGACGGGTCGGAGTTCGCCAGCGGCGCCTCGAACACGTCGAACAGCGTCGCGCCGTTCGGTCAGATCGGCAACCCGAGCGCGAAGGCGAGTGCGTCGGGCACGACCATCAACTACTCGTGGACCTCGCCGGGTGCCAACGGCCGGAGCGTTTCGACCGAGGTGTACGTCGACGGCGGTCTTGTCAGCCGAGACGCCAACGGCTCGATCTCGCGGGGTTACGGCTACAGCGAGACGCACTCGATCGAGGTGCGCACCAGCGCCGAGGGATCGAACACGACCACGGCATCCGCCTCGGCCCGAACCGACGACCCGCCGCCGCCGCGCGTGTGGGTCACCCGCGGCGACTACTACGCCGCCGGGGGCTGCACGAACGGCTGCTATAAGTACGTCATCAACACGCAGAACTTCCCGGCGGGCACGTACACCGTCGCGTGCTGGCACGACACCGGTGGTAACACGCAGTTCGGCACGCCGACGTCTTACAACCTGCCCGCCAACGGCTCGCTCCAGCTCCAGTGCTGGAAGGGTGCCGACGGCAATAACGCCTGGGTCGACATCTACGGCTGGGGCGGCAGCGTCGACACCGAGAAGACATGGTGGAAGAGGGGCAATTAGCCCTCTCCCACGCCCGCAGTATGACCAGCTCTCTGACCCAAGGAATGAACGCATGAGCATGACCCCCGAACAGGCCGCCTGGTTCCGCGACACCTTCACGCGCCTGGTCGACAACGTCGACGAAGCGCTGCTCGGCAAGCGCGAGGTCGTGGGTCTCGTGCTGTCGGCGATGCTCGCCGAGGGTCACGTGCTGCTCGAAGACGCCCCCGGCACCGGCAAGACGAGCCTCGCGAAGGCGCTCGCCGCGAGCGTGCAGGGCACCTCGACCCGCATCCAGTTCACGCCCGACCTGCTGCCGTCGGATGTGACCGGCGTCACGATCTACGACCAGCAGAACCACCGGTTCGAGTTCCACCGCGGCCCCGTGTTCGCCTCGATCGTGCTCGCCGACGAGATCAACCGCGCCTCGCCGAAGACCCAGTCGGCCCTGCTCGAGGTGATGGAGGAGTCGCGCGTCACGATCGACGGCACCGCGCACGAGGTGGGTCGCCCGTTCCTCGTGATCGCGACGCAGAACCCGATCGAGCAGTCGGGCACCTACAAGCTGCCCGAGGCGCAGCTCGACCGGTTCATGCTCAAGATCTCGATCGGCTACCCGACGCTCGCCGTCACCGAGCGCATCCTCGCCGGCGCGGTCGACCGCAACCCGTCGGCCTCGCTCAAGCCGGTCATCACGACGAACGCGGTCGCCGACATGGCCGACCTGGCCGCATCCGTGCACATCGATCCGGCGGTCGCCCGCTACACCGCGCAGCTCGTCGAGGCGACGCGTGCGTCGGATGCCACGCGCCTCGGCGTCTCGGTGCGCGGGGCGATCTCGATGATCCGCGTCGCGAAGGTGTACGCGGCATCGCAGGGGCGCCACTACGTCATCCCCGACGACATCAAGACCCTCGCCGTGCCGGTGTGGGCGCACCGTCTGGTGCTCGATCCCGAGGCCGAGTTCTCGGGCACGACGGCCGAATCGGTCATCCAGCGCGCTCTCACCTCGGTCGAGGCGCCGCTCGCGCGGGCCGCGAGCTGATGACCTCGTCGCCGGAGACCGCCACCCCGCCGCGCCGTGCGCGACGGGGTAGCGGTGCGTCCGGCGCAGGCGCCGACTCGGGTGCCGCGACGACGGATGCCTCGGCCACGGGCGATCTCGGAGCGCCCCGCACCGACGCATCCGGCGCCTCCGCCCCCGATCCCTCCGACACCGGCCTCGTCTCGCCCCGCGCGGCGACCCGCGCGGAGCGCTGGCGCGAGCGCGCCGACACGGCCCGGCGGGTGAGCCGCGGCATCCTGCGCGGCATCGCCGACATCGTGCGCCCGCTCGGCTGGGTGTTCCTCGCCGGGGCGGTCGTGCTGTGGTGGCTGGCGCTGGCCTTCGGATGGCAAGAGATGCTCGTCGCGGCGGTCGTGCTCACCGTGGTGCTCGTGGTGAGCGTGGCTTTCCTCTTCGGTCGCACGACGTACGAGATCGAGCTCGACCTCACGCGCACCCGCGTCGTGGTCGGCGAGCGCGCCGTCGGCGGGCTGACCCTCGCCAACCGCACGTCGCGCACGATCCTGCCCGCCGAGGTCGTGCTGCCGGTCGGCCACGGACGCGGCGTCTTCCAGGTGCCGCGGCTCGTGCCCGGCGCCGAGCACGAAGAGGTGTTCGCGATCCCGACGACCGCCCGCGGCGTGCTCGAGGTGGGTCCGGTGAGCGTGCGCCGGGGCGACCCCCTCGGCCTCTTCGAGCGCACCCACGATCGCCGTCAGGCCGTCGACCTGTACGTGCACCCGCGCACGACCGCGCTCGACGGGCTCTCGCTCGGGCACCTGCGCGACCTCGAAGGACTGCCCTCGCAGCATCTGGCCCGCGACGACGTCTCGTTCCACGCGCTGCGCGAGTACCAGCCGGGCGACGACCTGCGGCACGTGCACTGGAAGTCGACCGCCCGAGCGGGCGAAGTGATGGTGCGTCAGTACGAAGAGACGCGGCGCTCGCACTTCGTCGTGGGCCTGTCGAGCCACCCCGACGAGTACCGCTCGGCCGACGAGTTCGAACTGGCGATCTCGGTCGCCGGATCGGTGGGGCTCCGGGCGCTCCGCGACTCGCGCATTCTCGACGCGCGCACGCAGAACGGGCCGCTCCGTTCGCTGAGTGCGCGCCGGTTCCTCGACGAGCTGTCGCTGCTCGGGCACTCCCGCCCCCGGCAGGGCGGTGTCGTTGCCCTCGCGGGCGCGATTGCGGTGCACGCGCCGCAAGCCGCCGTGGTGGTGCTCGTCACTGGGTCGAAGACCGCGGCATCCGACCTGCGGCTCGCGTGCTCGCGGCTGCCCTACGGCGTGCGCGCCCTCGCCGTCGTCACCGACACGCGGGTGGCCGCGCCGGCCCTGCAGCGCATCGCCGAGGCCGACGTCGTGACGGTGGGCGACCTCGACCAGCTGCCCCGCGCCGTGCGGAAGGTGCTCGCATGACCGACGCCCCGCACACCGCTCCGGTCGGCCGCGCATCCCGCTCCGGGC
>NZ_JAAGRY010000050.1 GCF_015707995.1 Microbacterium paulum | reverse complement strand
CCCGCGGCCAGCGGCGCCACGGGTCCGGCACCCGCCGACACTGACGCCGGGGCGTGGTACCGCGGCTACCCGCCGCCCCCGCCCGTCCCGCCGCAGCAGCCCGCGACGCGCGACTGACGGCTCCGCGCAGCGGAGCAAGCGGTGCGCGTACCGTGGAGGCATGGTGGATGCCGACGAGCTGCGCGACCTGGCCGAAGAGATCGCCCGAGAGGCGGGTGAGCTGGCGCGCCGCCGACGCGACGAAGGCGTGCGGATCGCCGACACCAAGTCGGCGCTCGCCGACATCGTCACCGACGCCGATCGCGAGGTCGAGGCGCTGATTCGCGCGCGCCTGCGCGATGCGCGCCCCGGCGACGGCTTTCTCGGCGAAGAGTCCGGCGCCGAGCGCGGCTCGACCGACGTCACCTGGGTCGTCGACCCGATCGACGGCACCGTCAACTACGCCTACGGCATTCCTCATTACGCGGTGTCGATCGCCGCCGTCACCGGCGAGCCCGACCCCGAGCATTGGACCGCGCAGGCAGGCGTCGTCTTCGCCCCGGCGATCGCCGAGCTCTTCCGGGCCGCGCGGGGGAGCGGTGCCTGGCTCGGCGCGGACCGGCTCGCGGTGTCGCAGACGACGGATGCCGGGGCGCTCGTCGCGACCGGATTCGGCTACGACCCGGCCACCCACGCGGGCGACCTCGAGCGGGTGCGTGCGGTCATGCCCCTCGCGCGCGACCTGCGTCGAGCCGGCGCCGCGTCGCTCGACCTCGCCTATGTCGCGGCCGGGCGTCTCGACGGCTACTTCGAACGCGGCCTGCACCCCTGGGATCATGCCGCCGGCGCGCTGCTCGTGACGGAGGCCGGAGGGCGGGTCGGCGGAGCCCCGGGTGGGCGCCCCGGAAGGCAGATGACGATCGCCGCGGGGCCCGACCTCTACGCGGCTCTCGACACAGCGATATACCGCTGACGATTCATGGCATTCTCAGCCGCCCGGGGGTAGTGTTTACCCGATCGTTACCTTTGCCGCCCGAACGGCAACGGTGATCAGAAGCCCGATTCACGACGCCGCTACCCCCGGAGCGGCCGGACGAGAGCCCCGCATTTGACGTTCGACACCCCCCTGGCTGACGCCGCGCCGACGCGCCGTTCCAGCCGCCGAGCCTCCGCGCCTGCCGCGCCGGAGGAGACGGGCGTTCCGCTCACCCGCGCGGAGCTGCGACGCCGAGCCGCGGCGCAGGCCGCGCAGGCGTCGACCGACGACCCCTCCGGGGACGCGCCCGTCGAGATTGCCCCCGAGCCGTCCGTCGCCGAGACGATCGTCGCCGAGGTGGCCGCCGCCATCATCGGCGAGACCGTCGGCGCCGCGCCCGACGCAGCTTCCCGGCGCCGCCTGCGCGAAGCCGCCGACGCCGTGTTCGCCCACGTCGCCGGCGACGACGTCGCCCCCGCCACGCTTCCGGCCGACCCCACCCTTCCGGTCGACGGGGCCCATGAGGCATCCTCCTCGGCTTTCACGACCCCCGAGCCGTGCCACCTCGACGAGTTCGAGTTCGCTGCACGGCTCTTCTCTTTCACGGCCGAGACGCCGGTGCAGCGCCCCGCCGCCGCATCCACACCCGACGAGGCATCCGCGCCCGTCGCAGCGTCGTCCGTGCACGTCGCCACCGGGCGCCCGCGTCGCGGTCGCGTCGTCTTCCAGCGCGTCGCCGCCGCCTCGTTCTCCGTCGGCGTCATGACGATCGTCGGCATGCTGGCCGTCGGCACCACGACCCCCGCCGCAGCCGTCGCCGCCGGGTCGTCCCTCACCTCCGACATCTCCGCGCCGTCAGCATCGTCGTCCAAGACCGGCGATGACAAGATCCAGGCGTTCGTGACGACGGGGGCGAAGGATGCCACGGCGCTCGATCGCCCCGAAGGCTACAACGTCGCCTCGATGTCCGAGATCGCGGCCGATTCCGGCGTGACGATCTTCGCGGGCGCGGGTCAGGGCACGTGGGTCAACAACCCGTCCGCCCCCATTCAATGGCCCTTCCCGGTGGGCGTGCCGGTCTCGGCCGCGTACGGCTCGTCGTCGTACCTCGCTGAGTTCTCGTCCGCGCACAGCGGCGTCGACCTGACCCCGGGTGCGGGAGCCGAGATCCACGCGGTCGCCGCCGGCACGGTGCGCATCGCGACCGAGTCGGGCGGCGACTACGGCGTGACGGTCGTCATCGACCACGTGGTCGACGGTCAGGTCGTCTCGACCCGGTACGGGCACATGCAGTACGGCTCTCTCCAGGTCACGCAGGGGCAGAGGGTCACCGCGGGGCAGATCATCGGCAAGGTCGGTCAGACCGGCAAGGCGACGGGCCCCCACCTGCACCTCGAGGTGCTGCTGGGCGGCACGACGACCACCGACCCGATGCCGTGGCTCTACGAGCACACGACCGGCACCCACGCGGTCGGCTGATCGGTTCGGCAGAGCCCCTCGGCTCTGATATCCTTTTCTGGTTGCCCGCTCGCGGGCAGCACGCCCCGATAGCTCAGTGGCAGAGCACTTCCATGGTAAGGAAGGGGTCGTCAGTTCAATCCTGACTCGGGGCTCGCAGCATCCACATCTCGCCGTGTGGGTGCGGCGCGGCGGGGTAGCTCAGTTGGTGAGAGCGCACGACTCATAATCGTGAGGTCGCGGGTTCAAGCCCCGCTCCCGCTACCGAATCAGCCCCCGGAACACGCGGAATACCGCGGAGGTCCGGGGGTTTTCTTCATGTCTGAGCGCGACGTCGCGGGGCACAAGCGTGTGCCTCCGTCGCTGCGGTCGGCCATGGCGTGTCCGAGGGCGGCGATAGCATGTAGCGTCCCCTCCTCGCCGCATCGTACGGAGATCGCGCATGCTCGGAAAGCTCCTGGTCCGGTACCTCCGGCCCTACCGATGGTGGCTGTTGGGGGTACTCGTCTTCCAGTTCGCCTCGGCCATGGCATCCCTCTACCTGCCGCGCCTGAACGCCGACATCATCGACAAGGGCGTCGCCGCGGGCGACACCGCCTACATCTGGTCGCGCGGGGTCTTCATGCTCGCGATCGCACTCGGTCAGATCGTCGCCTCGATCATCGCGACGTACTTCGCCGCGCGCGCCGCGATGAGCGCCGGTCGCGACATGCGCCGTGATGTGTACGAGAAGGTGAGCGGGTTCTCCGAGCGCGAGGTGTCGACCTTCGGCGCCGGCACGCTCATCACGCGCAACACCAACGACGTGCAGCAGGTGCAGATGCTCGCGATGATGGGCGCCACCATGCTCGTCACGGCGCCCCTGCTCGCCATCGGCGGCATCATCATGGCGCTGCAGCAAGACGTCGGGCTCAGCTGGTTGATCGCCGTCGCGGTGCCGCTGCTCCTCGTCATCGCGGGCTTCATCGTCAGCCGCATGGTGCCGCTGTTCCGCCAGTACCAAGACCGCCTCGACGGCGTGAACCGCATCATGCGTAAGCAGCTCACCGGCGTGCGGGTCGTCCGCGCCTTCGTGCGCGAGCGCATCGAAGAGGCGCGATTCCGTGTCGCGAACACCGGCATTCTCGTCATCGGCCGCAAGGTCGGCTCGCTCTTCGTCGTCATGTTCCCGCTCGCGATGCTCGTGCTGAACGTCACCGTCGTCGGCGTCATCTGGTTCGGCGGCATCCAGGTCGACGCGGGGCACGTGCAGATCGGCACGCTGTTCGCGTTCATGCAGTACGTCGGTCAGATCCTCATGGGCGTGCTCATGGCCACGTTCATGACGATCATGATCCCGCGCGCCGCCGTGTCGGCCGACCGCATCGGCGAAGTGCTCGACTCGAGCGACGCCCTCGAGCGCCCGGCGAACCCCGTTGCGACCTTTCCCGAGCGCGGCGTCGTGCAGTTCGACGACGTCTCGTTCAGCTACCCCGGCGCCGAGTCGCCTGTGCTCCAGGGCATCTCGTTCCGCGCCGATGCGGGCGAGACGGTCGCGATCGTCGGCTCGACCGGCTCGGGCAAGACGACCCTCGTCTCGCTCATCCCGCGACTGTTCGACGTGACCGGCGGCACCGTCCGCGTCGGCGGCGTCGACGTGCGCGAGGCCGACCTCGACCTCATGTGGCAGGGGATCGGCTACGTGCCGCAGAAGGCGTTCCTGTTCACCGGAACCGTCGCATCCAACCTGCGCTTCGGTCGCGAAGACGCCACCGACGACGAGCTGTGGCACGCGCTCGAGATCGCCCAGGCCCGCGACTTCGTCTCGGAGATGGACGGCGGGCTCGACGCGCGCATCGCGCAGGGCGGCACCAACGTCTCGGGTGGGCAGCGGCAGCGTCTGTCGATCGCGCGCGCGATCGCCCACCGCCCCGAGATCCTCGTGTTCGACGATTCGTTCTCGGCGCTCGACGTGGCCACGGATGCCAGGCTCCGGCAGGCCCTCTGGCGGGAACTGCCCGAGGTGACGAAGATCGTCGTCGCCCAGCGCATCTCGACCGTCGTCGACGCCGACCGCATCATCGTGCTCGACGACGGCCGCATGGTGGGCGCCGGAACGCACGCCGAACTGCTCGAGTCCAACGAGACGTATCGCGAGATCGTCCAGTCGCAGCTGGGAGTCGACGCATGAGCGCGCCCACCGGAACACCGCAAGCGGGCGCCGAGCTCTCCGAAGAAGAGCGCTACGAGCTCGAGCTCGCCGAGCAGGCGCGTCTGAACTCGGGCGACTGGGACTCGGTCGCCCCCGGCAAGGCCTCGAACTTCCGACAGAGCTTCTTCCGCATGATCGGGCTGCTCGCCCCCTACAAGTGGGCGTTCGGCTTCGTGTCGCTGCTCGGGGCGATCGGCGTCGTGCTCGCCGTCATCGCCCCCAAGGTGCTCGGCGAGGCCACGAACGTCATCTTCGAAGGTGTCGTGTCTGCCTCGCTCGGCGCGCAATTCCCCGCCGGCACGTCGCAGGCCGACGTGGTCGCGGCGCTCCGCTCGGCGGGGCAGACCGACATCGCGAACATCGTGGCGGCGATGCACGACTTCCAGGTCGGCGCAGGCGTCGACTTCGACCGGCTGCGCGGCGTCGTCGTCGCGGTGCTCGCGATCTACATCGCTTCGGCGTTCCTCACCTGGATCCAGGGCTACGTCATCAACGTGATCATGGTGCGCACGATGTGGCGCCTGCGCGAGCAGGTCGAGGCGAAGATCAACCGCCTGCCGCTGGCGTACTTCGACCGCGTGCAGCGCGGCGAACTGATCTCCCGCGTCACGAACGACATCGACAACATCACCCAGACGATGCAGCAATCGCTCTCGACCGCCGTCACGAACGTGCTGACCGTGGTGGGCGTGCTCATCATGATGTTCTCGATCTCGTGGCAGCTCGCGATCGTCGCCCTCATCGCACTGCCGCTCATGGCGGTCGTCTTCGGCGTCATCGGGCCGAAGTCGCAGAAGGCGTTCAACACCCAGTGGCGCAAGGTCGGGCGCCTGAACGCCCGCGTCGAGGAATCGTTCTCGGGCCACGCGCTCGTGCGCGTGTACGGCCGCGAGAAAGACTCGCGCGAGAAGTTCCAAGAAGAGAACGAAGAGCTCTACCAGGCGGCCTTCAAGGCGCAGTTCCTCTCGGGCCTCATGATGCCCGCGATGATGTTCATCGGCAGCCTGAGCTACGTCGGCATCGCGGTGCTCGGAGGCCTCATGGTGGCATCCGGTCAGCTGCGGCTCGGCGACGTGCAGGCGTTCATCCAGTACTCGCAGCAGTTCACGCAGCCGCTGTCCGAGCTCGGCGGCATGGCCGCGGTGGTGCAGTCGGGCACGGCGTCGGCCGAGCGCGTGTTCGAGCTGCTCGACGAAGACGAGCAGGAGCCGGATGCGCCGGACGCCCCCGCTCTCGTCGAAGGGCCGGGCGTCATCGAGTTCGAACATGTCGCGTTCAGCTACAGCCCCGACAAGCCACTGATCCGCGACCTGTCGTTCCGGGTCGAGCCGGGTCAGACCGTCGCGATCGTCGGGCCCACCGGCGCAGGCAAGACCACCCTCGTCAATCTGCTGATGCGGTTCTACGAGCTGGACGGCGGGCGGATCCTGCTCGATGGACAGGACATCGCCGCGCTCACCCGCGACGACGTGCGCTCGCGCACCGGCATGGTGCTGCAGGACCCGTGGCTGTTCGCCGGGTCGATCCGCGACAACATCCGCTACGGCAACGAGGATGCCTCCGACGAGCAGATCGTCGAGGCCGCGGTCGCGACCCGCGTCGACAGGTTCGTGCACTCGCTGCCCGACGGGTACGACACGATCCTCGACGAAGACGCGGCGAACGTGTCGGCGGGGGAGAAGCAGCTCATCACGATCGCGCGAGCGTTCGTGGCATCCCCCGGCGTGCTCATCCTCGACGAGGCGACGAGCTCTGTCGACACGCGTACCGAGCTGCTGCTGCAGCACGCCATGGCGGCGCTCCGCGAAGGGCGTACCTCGTTCGTGATCGCGCACCGGCTCTCGACCATCCGCGACGCCGACCTCATCCTGGTGATGGAGCACGGCGACATCGTCGAGAAGGGCACGCACGACGAGCTGATCGCCGCCGAGGGCGCGTACTGGCGGCTGTACCGGTCGCAGTTCGAGCAGGCCGCGTCGAGCGACGACGACGCTGCCGTCGGCGAGGCGCACGCGTGAGCGCGGCGACCGCGCACCGCAGCCCGCGGTTCGTGATGTCGTGCATCGCGGTCGGACTCGCCGCGGGGCTGCTCTCGGGCCTGTTCGGCGTCGGCGGAGGCACCGTCATCGTGCCGATGCTCGTGCTGCTGCTCGGGTTCGATCAGAAGCTCGCATCGGGTACCTCGCTCGCGGCGATCGTGCCCACCGCCACGGTCGGGGTGATCTCGTACGCGATCCATGGATCGGTCGATGTCGTCGTCGCCCTGATCCTCGCGGCGGGCTCCGTCGTCGGGGCGCAGATCGGTTCGTGGCTGCTCGCGCGGCTCTCTCAGAACGCGATTCGGTGGGGCTTCGTCGCGTTCCTCATCGTCGTCATCGTGATGCTGTTCGTCGTCGTGCCCTCGCGTGACGCCGAGTTCGAGTTCACGGTGCTCTCGGTGATCGGTCTCATCATCGTCGGTCTTCTCACCGGCACGATGGCGGGGCTGATCGGCGTCGGGGGAGGCGTGATCGTGGTGCCCGTGCTGATGTTCGTGTTCGGCACGAGCGACCTCATGGCCAAGGGCACCTCGCTGCTCATGATGATTCCGACGGCCATTTCGGGCACGATCGGCAACCTCAAGCGCGGCAACGTCGACCTTCTCGCCGCGGCCCTCATCGGCGGCGCCGCGTGCACGACGACGGCACTCGGCGCCTGGTTCGCGACCCTCCTCGATCCCGCCGTCGCCAACACCCTGTTCGCGGTCTTCTTGGCGTTCATCGCCGTGCAGATGGCGGTCAAGGCCCTGCGCTCGCGCCGCGCGCGCTGACCCCTGCGTCGCGCGCGCCGCGGCAGTTCGGGCGGGGTCGGTAGGATCGGGGGGTGTCCGTGAATCCTGAGCTGGTGGGTCGCGCCTTCGCGCCGACCGCCCCGTACCTCGTCGGGCGTGAGAAGGTGCGAGAGTTCGCGCGCGCCGTCTTCGCGACCGACCCGCAGCACACCGACCCGGCTGTCGCCCGCGCTCTCGGCTACGCCGACGTCGTCGCGCCGCCGACGTTCGCGATGGTGATCCAAGACCTCACGCTGCAGCAGCTGCTCGCCGAAGAAGACTCGGGCATCGCGCTCGAGCGCACGGTGCACGCCGAGCAGCGCTTCCGCTACACGAGGCCCATCGTCGCGGGCGATGAGCTCGTCGCACAGCTGAGCATCACGAACGTCCGACCGTTCGGCAAAGGCGCGATGGTCACGAGCGAAGCAGAGATCGTGGATGCCACGGGGGCGCACGTCGTCACGGCCACCTCGGTGCTGCTGATCGGGGGAGAGGTCGCATGAGCGCGTTGGCATTCGAAGAACGCGTCGCGGAGATCGCGGTGGGCGATGTCGTCGCCGAGCGCACCGTGCACCTCACCCGTGAGTCGCTGGTGCGCTACGCGGGGGCATCCGGTGATTTCAACCCCATCCACTACCGCGACGACGTCGCCGCGCGGGTCGGCCTGCCCGGCGTGCTCGCGCACGGCATGCTCACGATGGGCCTCGCCGTCGAAACCATCGTGGAGTGGCTCGGCGACAGCGGTCGCATTCTCGATTACGGGGTGCGCTTCACGAGGCCCGTCGTCGTCGATCCCGGGTCGGGCGCCGACGTCGCGGTGACCGCCAAGGTGGGCGCCGTCGACGACGACGCTCTGCGCATCGACCTGACCGTCGCCGCGGGCGAGACGACCGTGCTCGGCAAAGCCCAGGTGCGCGTGCGCCGGGGCGCCTGACGTGCCCGAGATCGAGCCGGTCGCCCTCGCCGACCTCACGACGCTGCGCGTCGGCGCCGCGCCCGCCCGCATGGTCGAGGCGCAGACGCGGGATGAACTCATCGGCGCCCTGCGCGACGTGTGGGCGACGGGCGAACCGTGGCTCGTCGTCGGCGGCGGCTCGAACCTGCTCGTCGGCGACGAGCCGTTCGAGGGCACCGTGGTGCTCGTGCGCACGCGCGGCATCGAACGGCTGCCGTCACCGCGCGAGGGCTACACGCGGCTGCGCGTCGAAGCCGGCCATGACTGGGACGCCCTCGTCGAGTACGCCACGGGGGAGGGGCTGTCGGGCATCGTCGCGATGTCGGGCATCCCCGGCACGGTCGGTGCCGCGCCCGTGCAGAACATCGGCGCCTACGGGCAAGAGATCGTCGAAACGCTCGTCGAGGTCGAGCTGATCGATGAGGCGACCGGTGAGGTGTCGACCGTCTCCGCCGCAGATCTGGCCCTCGGGTTTCGCACGTCGGTGCTGAAGAACCACTACGGATCGGTGGCGCCCCGCCCCGCCGTCGTCCTCTCGGTCACCCTCGAGCTGCGCGAGGTCGGCGATGGACCGTTCGCGCTGTCGGGTGCGCAGCTGCGACAGGCCCTCGGCGTCGCCGAAGACGAGCAGGTCACGCTGCGGTGGGTGCGCGAGACGGTGCTCGCAACCCGTGCGCGCAAAGGGATGGTCCTCGATCCGGCCGACCCCGACACCCGCAGTGCGGGGTCGTTCTTCCAGAACGCGATCGTCTCGGCATCCTTCGCCCGCACGCTGCCCGCGGAGTGCCCGCGCTGGCCGGTCTCGACGACCGCGGCGCCGCTCGACGCGCCCGATCGGGTCATTCCGCTCGCGGTATACGAGGGGATCGCTCCCGCCCCCGAGCCGGTGCAGCCCGACGTCAAGGTGAGCGCCGCGTGGCTCATCGAACATGCGGGGCTGCGCAAGGGGTTTCGCCTGCCGCGCTCGCGCGCGGGCCTGTCGACCAAGCACGCGTTGGCCGTCACGAATCGCGGCGACGCGACAGCCGGCGAGATCGCCGAGCTCGCCCGCTACATCCAGTCACGCGTGCAGAGCGAGTTCGGCCTGATCTTGCAGCCCGAGCCGGTGCTGGTGGGCGTCGAGCTCTGAGGCGGCTACGGCGCCGCGGTCACGACCGCCAGAGGTCGACCCACGACTCCCAGCGCGGCCCGGGCGGCAGCGCCTGGCCCGACTCGGCGTGCGCGCGGAGCCCGAGCAGCACGAGGCCGAGGTAACGCGCCTCGAGGTCGGCGGCCGCGTCGGCGTCGCTCGGCAGATGCGGGTGCAGCCGGGTCATCAACTGCATCACGTCGGCGGCGGTGAAGCCGGCGGGCAGTGCCTTCGCCGCCTGGTCGGCCTCGACGAGCGTGGTGAGCGCGATCTCGAGGTCGGCCGAGGCGGTGACGAGGTCGGGGCTCAGCTCGCTGCCCGCAGCCGTGCGGGGCTGCAGGATCGGGCCGTCGACCTCGACGAGGTACCGCGTCAGAAATCTGCCGACGAGTGACGGTGCCGCGGCGTCGCCGCCGGGCTCGGCGTCGCCCGTTTCGCTGCCGGTCCCGCCCGCGCCGGGCGCGATCGACGCGGCGAGGTCGGCCGCGCGTCGCACCCCCTCGACGCGTAGCGCTTCGAAGAGCGCTTCTTTGGTGTCGCTGGCGGTCTTCGCCCTGGCATCCTTCGCCGCAGCCCTCGCCCCGAACTTCGGCGTCCTGCTGGTCGCGCGTGCCGTGCAGGGTGTGAGCAACGGCGACGTTCCCGCTCGCCCTCGCGATCGTGCGCACGGCGCTGCCCGCCGATCGCCTGGTCCCCGCGGTCGGGCTGCTCTCGGGGATGATCGGCCTCGGCGCCGGCGCCGCCCTCATTGTCGGGGGTCTCGTCGTCGAAGCATTCGGGTGGCGCGGACTCTTCGCGCTCGGCGGCGTGCTCATCGTGATCGCGACGGTGCTCGTCGCCGTCGCGGTGCCGACGATCGCCGTGCCCGCCGTGACCCGCCGCACCGACGTCGCCGGCATCGTGCTGCTCTCGGCGGGCCTCGTCGGGGTGCTGCTCGCGGTTTCGCGGGGCGCGACCTGGGGCTGGACGAGTCTCGCGACGATCACGGTCGGCCTCGCCGGCATCGTGCTGCTGGTCGCCCTCGTCATCGTCGAGCAGCGGCACAGCGCGCCGCTCGTCGATGTGCGCACCTTTCGCCACGGCCCGCTCGTGGCGGTCAGCATCCTGACCCTCGCCGTGGGGTTCGTGCCCTACATTCGCTACGTCGCGCTGCCCGTGCTGCTGCAGGGGTCGGCGGAGCGCGGAGAGGGCGTGGGCGTCACGGTCACCGTGTCGGCGCTGCTCATGCTGCCGAGCGCGGTGATGGTCTTTCTCGGCGGCCGATTCTCGCCGGCGCTCGTGCGGCGGCTCGGCGCGGGCGTGACCGCTGCGATCGCCGCGGCGCTCATGGGGCTGGGGGCGGCAGGGCTCGCCCTCTGGCCGCAGAGCGCGACGGGCATCGCGGTGGCGTTGTCGGTGCTGGGTCTCGGGAACGGCATCGGCTACGCCGTCTGCGCGCAGCTCGTCGTCGCGTTCTCTCCCGCCGACGAAACGGCCGCCGCCATCGGGCTGAACACGATCGTGCGCACGATCGGCTCTTCGGCGGCCGCTCCCGTCGTCGCCGCGCTCCTCGCCTCGGCGGGCGCGTTGAGCGTCGGTGCGTTCTCCGTGCCGTTCTGGGTCGCGGGCGCGGTCAGCGCCGTCGGAGTGCTCGTCGCGATCCCCCTGATGGCGCGCCGCTGACCTGCGGATGCCGGTGACCTGCGGATGCCACTGATCGCCGGATGCCGGTTACCGCCGGATGCCGCTGATCGGCGCCGCTCGGCGCGCGGTCTCAGCCGAACAGGGCCTGCAGGCGCTGCACGCCTTCGAGCAGCTGATCGTCGCCCAGCGCGTACGACAGGCGCAGGTAGCCCGAGGGGCCGAACGCCTCGCCCGGCACGACGGCGACCTCGGCCTTGTCGAGGATGAGGTCGGCGAGCTCGAGCGACGTGTCGACGCGCGTTCCCTGCCACTCGCGGCCGAGCAGGCCGCGCACGTCGGGGTAGACGTAGAACGCACCGAGCGGGTTCGGCACTTCGACGCCGGGGATCTTCGAGAGCTCGGCGACGATCACTTTGCGGCGCCGGTCGAAGGCCTGGCGCATCTGCTCGGCTTCGGTCTGCGGCCCGGTGAGGGCCGCGAGCGCCGCGCGCTGGGCGATGTTGTTGACGTTCGACGACAGGTGCGACTGCAGGTTGCCCGCGACCTTGATCGCCTCGGCGGGGCCGACCATCCAGCCCACGCGCCAGCCCGTCATCGCGTACGTCTTCGCGACGCCATTGACGAGGATCGTCTGACCGGCGAGTTCGGGCACGGCCTCGACGATCGAGACCGCGCGGGCGCCTTCGTAGACGAGATTCTGGTAGATCTCGTCGCTGATGACCCAGATGCCGTGCTCGAGCGCCCACTGGCCGATCGCTGCGGTCTCTTCGGGCGTGTACACCGACCCGGTGGGGTTCGACGGCGAGACGAACACGAGCGCGGTCGTGCGCTCGGTGCGGGCCGCCTCGAGCTGGGCGACCGTGACCTTGTAGTCCTGGTCGGCGCCGGCGAACACCTCGACCGGCACGCCGTCGGCGAGGGCGATCGCCTCGGGGTAGGTGGTCCAGTAGGGAGCCGGCAGCAGCACCTCGTCGCCCGGGTTCACAACCGCCTGGAAGGCCTGGTAGACCGCCTGCTTGCCGCCGTTGGTGACGATCACCTGCGACGGCGCGACCTCGAGCCCCGAGTCGCGCAGGGTCTTCGCCGCGATGGCCTCGCGGAGCACCGGCAGACCCGCCGCGGGCGTGTAGCGGAAGTTGGCGGGGTCGTGCAGGGCTGCGGCGGCGGCATCCACGATGAACTGCGGGGTCGCGAAATCGGGCTCGCCCGCCGCGTACGAGATGACGGGGCGGCCGGCCGCCTGCAGGGCCTTCGCTTTGGCGTCGACCTTGAGGGTCGCCGACTCGGCGATGGCGGAGAGTTTGCGGGAGAGCGGGGCGCGTTCGGTCACGGTGCCAGCGTAGTCGGCGCGGGCAGGCCCGTGAGTGTCTCGCCGGCCCTCTTCAGCCCGCCGCCTCGTCGGTCGTCCCGAACAGCCCCTGCCCGTACTCCATGAGCGCGTCGTACGCCTCGCCGTAGGTCGTCGGCACTTTCTCGTGCGGGGCGTAGCGCGCCATGAGCATGCCGAGCAGCCCGCGCGCGGGCGAGGTGAGCGGCCGCGCGCGGTGCGCGTCGGCCGTGCCCTCGCTCACCGCTTCGGGGTTGGGCGGATGCCACAGCGAGGTCGGCTGCGGCCACGTGTAGGGCTGGCGCGCACTCGTGCGGGTCACCGCATTCGCGATCGTCGTGGCGCCGGCGTCGCGCGCGGTCAGCGGCGCGAGCCCGTGCTGGGCGCACAGGGTCGCGGCGACCGAGCCGTGGTGCATCTCGTCGTGGATCACGGTGCCGGCGTCGGTGTAGGCGCCGATCACGAGGGCGGGCACGCGCGGCCCGAGCCGGTCGAAGGCGAAGCCCATCTCGCCCGGACCGCTGTCGTCGGGCGGCGTCGCGCGCGGCGGGGCGACATGGTCGAAAATGCCGCCGTGCTCGTCGAAGGTGACCATCAGCGTCGTGTTGATCGCGTTCGACCCCGTCGTCGACGCGCTCGTGCGGATCGCGTCGTAGACGTCTTGCAGCAGCTTTTCGCCGGCGCGCACGTCGGAGTAGGCGCTGTCGTCGATCTCGATCGTCGTGCCGTCGTCGAGGGTGAGCTTTCCGTCGCGCAGTTCGCCCCACGGCGGGTGCATGTCGTTGTGGTTGAAGATCATGCGCGGCTCGATGAACGAATACGCGGGCAGGTCCCCCGCGGCGGCGTCGGCGTAGAACTGCGTCATGTCGCGGAAGTTCGTCTTCCAGTACTTCTCGAGCGCGGGGGCGTGGATGAGCCCGGTGAGCGAGATGAGCTGGGTGGGGTCGTAATACACGCGCCACGGAATGCCCGCCTCTTCGAGACGCGTGAAGATCGTGGCGGATGCCGGTGCCTTCAGCCATTTCTCATACGAGCCGTCGGTGTGGTTCACGACGAACCCGTGCGAGGTCGACGCGTGGAAGAACGAGCGGTTGCAGTACGTCTGCGAGGGGACGGCGCCGAACCAGCGGTCGAAGACGGCGAACTGGCGGGCGAGGGTCGAGAACACCGGCAGCATCTCGGGGCTGAACCCGCCCATCGCGACGCGGTACTCGGCTTCGGTGGGTTCGCGGTGCAGCGACGCGCGGTAGGTGGCGACGTAGTCGCGCACGAAGCCGCTGTTGGTGGCCGGCGTGGCGGGCGTCGGCGCGTTCGCGGGCGGATGCACGATGTCGAACAGCTGCGTGTTCACGTGCGGGTAGGTCTCACCCGGGTCGGGCTGCGGCTGCTGCATGATGCGGTCGGTCGGGCCCGTGTAGACGTGCGCCTCGACCCGCGTGCCGTCGGGGGCGTGGTTCGCGAAATCGCCCTGCGCGATCCCGTCGAACTCGGCGGCGGTCTTCTCGTCCGCCGTGTAAAGCCGGCCCAGGATGTTGTCGAAGCTGCGGTTCTCGAACATCAGCACCACGACGTGGTCGAAGCCGGGCTCGGAGCGCTCGGGCAGCGGCGTGAACTCGGCCGGATGGACTGTGCGCGGCGTGTTCGCCGAGATCGCATACCCCGCACCGATGGCCCCGCCCGCCGCGGCGATCCCGGCGATCCCGGCGATCCCGATCCCGGTGCGGCGCAAGAACTGCCGCCGGCTCGAGCCTTCGTCGTGCGTGGTCATCTTCGAAGTCTACGAGCGCGCCAGCAGACGCACGGATGCCCCGCACCCCCGAGACAGGCGGGGTGCGGGGCATCCATTGCAGCGGTGCAGCCGCGGATCAACCGAACTGGTTCATCGTGTTGTCTTTGCCGCCGGCCTTGAGGGCCGCATCGCCGGCGAAGTACTCCTTGTGGTTGTCGCCGATGTCGCTGCCGGCCATGTTCTGGTGCTTCACCGTCGCGATACCCTCGCGGATCTCGCGGCGCTGCACACCCTTGACGTAGGCGAGCATGCCCTCGTCGCCGAAGTAGCCCTTGGCCAGGTCATCGGTCGACAGCGCGGCCGTGTGGTACGTCGGCAGCGTGATGAGGTGGTGGAAGATGCCGGCACGGGCCGAGCCGTCCTTCTGGAACGAGCGGATCTTCTCGTCGGCGAGGGTGGCGAGCTCGGTGTCGTCGTAGGCGACGTTCATGAGGTCGGCACGGTCGTACGCCGAGACATCCTTGCCCTCGGCCGCGAGGGTGTCGTACGCCTGCTGACGGAAGTTCAGCGTCCAGTTGAACGACGGGCTGTTGTTGTAGACGAGCTTCGCGTTCGGGATCTCTTCACGGATGGCATCCACCATGCCCGCGATCTGCTCGACGTGCGGCTTCTCGGTCTCGATCCAGAGCAGATCGGCGCCGTTTCGCAGAGACGTGATGCAGTCGAGCACGCAGCGCTCCTCACCGGTACCGGCGCGGAACTGGTACAGGTTGGATGCCAGGCGCTTGGGCCGCAGCAGCTTTCCCTCGCGGCGGATCACGACGTCGCCGTCGTGCAGGTCGGTGCCCGAGACCTCTTCGACATCGAGGAACGAGTTGTACTGGTCGCCGAGGTCGCCGGGCTCGGTCGAGACGGCGATCTTCTGCGTGAGACCGGCGCCGAGGGAGTCGGTGCGGGCGACGATCACGCCATTGTCGATGCCGAGCTCGAGGAACGCGTAGCGGACCGCGTTGATCTTCGCGAGGAAGTCCTCGTGGGGCACCGTGACCTTGCCGTCCTGGTGGCCGCACTGCTTCTCGTCGGAGACCTGGTTCTCGATCTGGATGGCGCAGGCGCCCGCCTCGATCATCTTCTTGGCGAGCAGGTACGTCGCCTCGGGGTTGCCGAAGCCGGCGTCGATGTCGGCGATGATCGGCACGACGTGGGTCTCGTAGGTGTCGATCTGCGACTGGATGAACTCTTCGGCCGTCTCATCGCCCGCCGCACGCGCCGCGTCGAGCTTCGTGAAGAGCAGGTCGAGTTCACGCGCGTCGGCCTGACGGAGGAACGTGTACAGCTCTTCGATGAGCGCGGGGACCGCGGTCTTCTCGTGCATCGACTGGTCGGGCAGGGGTCCGAACTCGCTGCGCAGGGCCGCGACCATCCACCCCGAGAGGTAGAGGTAGCGCTTGTTCGTCGACTTCAGGTGCTTCTTGATCGAGATGAGCTTCTGCTGGCCGATGAAGCCGTGCCAGACGCCGAGCGACTGGGTGTAGACCGACGAGTCGGCGTCGTACTCGGCCATGTCGCGACGCATGATGTCGGCGGTGTACTGCGCGATCTCGAGGCCCGTGCGGAAGCGGTTCTGCGCCCGCATGCGGGCGACGGCTTCGGGGTCGATCGCGTGCCAGCTCGATCCGTTCTCTTCTTTCAGGGCCCGGATGGCGTCGATGTCGTCCTGGTACTCGGTCATGATGTCTGTCCTTCGTTGGAGGTTGATCAGGCGTTGGTTGTTTCGCAGAGAGGGGGTCGTATCACGCGGATTCGACGAGGAACCGGTTGTAAGCGGGGATCGTGAGGAACGCGGGGAAGTCTTCGCCCAGCGCCACCTCTTCGAAGATCGCCGCAGCGTCGTCGAACCGATCGCCATCGAAGCGGGTGACCTCTTCGAGTGCCCGGGTGATCAGTCCCTCGACGTACTCGCGGGTGATCTTCGTGCCGTCCTCCGTGGAGCGGTCCTGGTGGATCCACTGCCAGATCTGCGAGCGCGAGATCTCGGCGGTCGCGGCATCCTCCATCAGGTTGTCGATCGCAACGGCGCCGAGCCCGCGCAGCCACGCCTCGATGTAGCGGATCGCCACCGACACGTTCGCGTAGACGCCGGCGGCCGAGATCGGCAGTCCGATGTGCACGTCGATGAGCTGGGATGCCTTGACGTCCACCTCGGGGCGCTGGCGGTCGACCTGGTTCGGGCGCTCGCCGAGCACGGCGTCGAACTCGGCGCGGGCCACGGGGATCAGGTCGGGGTGCGCGACCCACGTGCCGTCGAAGCCGTCGCCGGCCTCGCGCTTCTTGTCGGCCGACACCTTCTCGAACGCCTGAGCGGTCACCTCGGGGTCGCGGCGGTTCGGGATGAACGCGCTCATACCGCCGATGGCGAAGGCGCCGCGCTTGTGGCAGGTCTGGACGAGGAGCTCCGTGTACGCCCGCATGAACGGCACGGTCATCGTCACCTGGCTGCGGTCGGGCAGCACGAACCGGGCGCCGCGGCCACGGTAGTTCTTGATCATCGAGAAGATGTAGTCCCACCGGCCCGCGTTCAGCCCCGCGATGTGGTCGCGCAGCTCGAAGAGGATCTCGTCCATCTCGAACGCCGCGGGCAGCGTCTCGATCAGCACGGTCGCCCGGATCGTGCCGTGAGGGATGCCGATGTACTCCTCGCTGAAGGTGAAGACGTCGTCCCACAGCTTCGCCTCTTCGGACGACTCGATCTTCGGCAGGTAGAAGTACGGGCCGACGCCGTTCTCGATCAGGCGCTTCGCGTTGTGGAAGAAGTACAGGCCGTAGTCGACGAGCGAACCGGATGCCGCGAGCGTGCGCCCCGCGCGGTCGGTGAAGCTCACGTGGTTCTCGGTCAGGTGCCAGCCGCGCGGTCGCATCACGATCGTCGGCGTCTGCTCGGCGGTCACCTCGTAGACCTTGCCCTCGGGGGAGGTGTACGAGAGCTGGCCGCGGATCGCGTCGTAGAGCGACAGCTGCCCCTCGATCACGTTCTTCCAAGTGGGGCTCGTGGCGTCTTCCTGGTCGGCGAGCCACACCTTCGCGCCCGAGTTGAGCGCGTTGATGGTCATCTTGGGGTCGGTCGGGCCGGTGATCTCGACGCGACGGTCTTCGAGGCCGGGGCCGGCGCCGGCGACGCGCCAGTCGGCGTCGTCGCGGATGTGCGCCGTGTCGGCACGGAACTGCGGGTCGTGCCCGTTGCCGATCTCGAACCGGCGGCGCAGACGGTCGGCCAGCCGGTCGTGGCGGCGCCCCGCGAAGCGCGCGTGCAGCTCGCTGAGGAACGCGAGCGCGTCGGGGGTGAGGATCTCGTCGTACCGCTCGCGGATCGGGCCCGTGACGACGATCGCCGACGTCGGGATGGGCCCCGTCGTGGGGCGGGTGGTCTCATCAGGCGCGATGCCCGTGGCGGTCGGAATCATGGCCTTGCCTTTCGTGTTGGTCCGCCTGTCCCCGAACTTCGAGGTCCCCGAGCTCGTCGAGGGGCGGTGAGACCACTCTGGGTGAAGATTCGAGGCCGACTTGACCAAATCGGCTGTGAAGTTTGCTCGTTCTTCTGCATCTGTGACACACTTCCGGACATGACGAACGTCGATGTTCCCGCAGCGGCAACGGATGCCGCCGACGCCGATGCCCTCACGATCGGCCGCCGCATCCGCCAGCTGCGCACTGCCCGCGGCATGACCCTCGACGAGCTCGCCGCCGCCGTCGAGCGCGCGCCCAGCCAACTGTCGATGATCGAGACGGGCAAGCGCGAGCCGAAGCTGACCCTCCTGCGCGCGATCGCGAAGGCGCTCAGCGCCACGGTCGACCAGCTGCTCGAGGCCGAGACGCTCGACGAGCGCGCGACGCTCGAGATCGCGCTCGAGCGGGCGATGAAGGGGCAGACGTTCCGCGCGCTCGGCATCGCGCCGTTCCGCATCGGGCGCAGCATCCCCGACGACGCGCTGCGCGCGATGCTCGCGCTGCAGGGGGAGATCGAGCGTCTCGGCGACGAGCGGTCGGCGACGCCCGAAGAAGCGCGCCGTGCCAACGTCGAGCTGCGCCACCTCATGCGCCGTCAGGACAACTACTTCCCCGAGCTCGAGGAGCACGCCCGGGGCATCCTGCGCGCCGTCGATCACCCGGGCGGGCCGCTCACCCAGCGCACCGCGTCGGACATCGCCGCCCACCTCGGGTTCTCGCTGCACTATGTGGCCGATCTGCCGGCATCCACGCGCAGCGTCGCCGACCTGCGCAACGGCCGGCTGTACCTGTCGAGCACGGTGCCGGCCAAGGGCGACTCGCGCACCGCCGTGCTGCAGGCGCTCGCGAGCCGCATCCTCGGGCATTCCGAGCCGCACTCGTACGCCGAGTTCCTGCGACAGCGGGTCGAGACGAACTACCTCACCGGGGCGCTGCTGGTCCCCGAGGAGCACGCCGCGTCGGCGCTGCGTGAGGCGAAGACCCGGCGTGCGCTGTCGATCGAGGACCTCCGCGACACCTACTCGGTCTCCTACGAGACCGCCGCGCACCGGTTCACGAACCTGGCGACCCGGCACCTGGACATCCGCGTGCACTTCCTCAAGGTGCACGAGTCGGGCACGATCACGAAGGCGTACGAGAACGACGACGTGAACTTCCCGTCGGACAGGCTCGGATCGATCGAGGGTCAGCTGTGCTGCCGCCGGTGGACCAGCCGCGTCGTGTTCGATATCCCCGACAAGTTCAACCCCTACTACCAGTACACCGACACCGGCAACGGCACCTACTGGTGCACGGCCCGTGTCGAGGGCTCGAGCGAGGGCGCCCATTCGGTGTCCGTGGGCGTGCGCTTCGACGACACGAAATGGTTCCTCGGACGCGAGACGACCAACCGCGGGGTGTCCCGGCATGCCGTCGAGGTGTGCTGCCGGCGGGCCCCCGCCGAGCTGGAGTCGCAGTGGCGCGACCAGGCCTGGCCGAACGTGCGCACGCCGCGGACGCTCCTCGCGACCCTCCCGACCGGCGCCTTCCCCGGGGTGGACACGACCGACCTTTACGAGTTCCTCGACGCGCACGCGCCGCAGGGGTGACGCCGCCGCCGGAGTGAGGGGAGCCTTGCCTGGCTGGTCGTCGCCTCGCACCCGCCGTAGCGTGAGGGCATGACCGGTTCAGCGCCCGAGGGCACCCACGTCGACGAGCCGCACGCCCCCGGACTCGCGCAACGCCTGAACTGGCTGCGCGCGGGAGTGCTCGGCGCCAACGACGGCATCGTTTCGACGGCCGCCGTCGTCGTCGGTGTCGCCGGCGCGACATCCGAGGTCATGCCCGTCTTCCTCGCGGGTTCCGCCGCGCTGGTGGGTGGCGCGATCTCGATGGCACTCGGGGAGTACGTCTCGGTCTCCAGCCAGCGCGACAGCGAGCACGCCCTCATCGAGAAGGAGCGCGGCGAGCTGCGCGCAGATCCCGAAGGCGAACTCGCGGAACTCGTCGGGCTCTACAAGAAGCAGGGCCTCAGCCCCGAGACGGCGGCGACCGTCGCCGCGGAACTCACCGCGAAGAATGCGCTGAAGGCGCACCTCTCGGCCGAGTTGAACATCGATCAGGATGACGTCGTGAGCCCATGGAACGCGGCTCTCGCCTCATTGATCGCCTTCACGATCGGCGCGCTGCTGCCGATGGCGACGATCCTGCTCGTGCCGCACCCGACGCGGATCCCTGCGACGTTCGTCGCTGTCCTGCTCGCGCTCGCCGTGACGGGCTACGTCGCGGCGTGGATCGGTGGAGCGCGCCGCGGGCGTGCAGTCGTGCGCACGCTGATCGGCGGCGCGGTCGCGCTCGGAGCGACGTTCCTGGTCGGCACGCTGTTCGGCACGACCGTCGCGTGAGCGGAGCGCGGGCGCAGTGCGTCCGCGTGGCATCCGCTATGAAAAGCATGTGAACCGCGAATTCTTGGCATCGTCTGGGAGCCCGCATCGCACGCTTTTCGCATGACCGTTCACGTTCCCGATCTCGTGGCCGCATCCGCCCCCTCCGCGCCCGCTGCTTCCGCTGCTCCACGACGTGCGGTCGCGCCGGCCACGCTCGATGCAGCGTGGCATGCCGCGGCCGTGGCGTTCATCTGGCTCACGAGCCTCGCGATCGCAGCCCTGTGGGTGGCGGGCGGGGGAGTGCAGGCGGTCCTCGGCGGCGGGGCCGAGTCGGCGAACACCCTCGGGCGTCTCACCGGCCTCACATCGGCGAATCTCCTTCTCTACCAGGTACTGCTCATGGCCCGGGTGCCGCTGTTCGAACGCGGCATCGGGCGCGATGCGATCGCGCGCATGCACCGCATCACCGGGTTCTGGTCGTTCTGGCTGATGCTCGCGCACGTCGTCCTCCTCGTCGTGGGCTACTCGCAGCAGGCGGGGGTGTCTCTCCTCGCCCAGGCGTGGGATCTCGCGTGGAACTACCCCGGCATGCTGCTCGCCACCGCCGGCACGCTCCTGCTGGTTCTCGTCGTCGTCACGAGCATCCGCCGCGCGCGGCGGCGTCTGCGCTACGAGTCCTGGCACCTGCTGCACCTGTACGCCTACCTCGGCGTCGGCCTCGCGATCCCGCACATGCTCTGGACGGGGGCGGACTTCACCGCGCACGCCTGGGTGAGTGTGTACTGGTGGGCTCTGTGGGCGCTGACCGCCGCTGCCGTGGTGGTCTTCCGTGTCTGCGTGCCGCTGTGGCGATCCGTGCGCCACGGTATCCGCGTCTCTTCGGTCGAGCACGACGGGCCGCGCGGCGTCGTCGTACGGATGAGTGGACGCGCACTCCACCGCCTGCGTGCGCGCCCCGGGCAGTTCTTCGTCTGGCGGTTCCTCGACGGCCGCGGGTGGACACGCGGGCACCCCTTCTCGCTCGCCGCTGACCCCGGGCGCGGCGGCCTGGTGATCTCCGCGCGTGTCGTGGGTGACGGCACGCATCGGCTGACGCGGCTCCGACCCGGCACGCGCGTTCTGATCGAAGGCCCCTACGGTCACATGACGGGGCGCGTGCGCATGCGTCGCCGGCTCCTGATGTTCGGCGCGGGGGCGGGCGTGGCGCCGCTTCTCTCGCTGCTCGAAGCCGAGCCCTACGGCCCCGGCGATGCGACTCTCGTGACGCGCGATCACGTCGACGAGGACGCGCTGGGTGCCGCCGCCGTCGACGCCCTCGTGCGCCAGCGCGGCCTTCGGCACATCCGGATGAACGGACCGCGACGCACCGGCGGTTCGTCGTGGATGCCGCGCGGAGTCACTGATTGGCCGGGGGCGGAGGTCGTCCGCTCTCTCGCGGGTGACGTGACCGACGTCGACGTCTACGTCTGCGGGCCCATTCCGTGGATGGCCGCCCTGCGCCAGGACCTGCGGTCGGCGGGAGTGCCGGCCGATCGCATCCACAGCGAAGCATTCGCCGTCTAGGCGACGCGGAACGAACCGGGAGACACACGATGAAGAAGATCGTCTACGGCATCCTCGCCACCCTCAGCGGACTCGTCCTGCTGTTCAGCTATCGCACGTCGCTCGGAGAGGCGGTGCCGACGGACGTGCAGCCGGCGCAGGCCGCGCCGTCCGTGGCGACGCCTCACTCGGCGGCGACGCCTTCGGCCTCGACGACGCCCACCGCATCGGCGTCGGCGTCGGCGTCTCCGTCGGGGGCCGCTCCGGCGGCGACATCCGGGCTCACCGACGGCACGTTCACAGGATCGCCGACGAGCACGCGCTACGGACCGGTCCAGGTTCAGATCACCGTGACCGGAGGGAAGATCGTCGACGTCCAGGCCGTCGAGTACCCGACGGACAACTCGAGGGACCGCCAGATCAACGAGCGCGCCATCCCGCAGCTCGTGTCGGAAACGCTCAACGCGCAGAGCGCCGACATCCACTTCGTCTCGGGCGCCACGTATACCAGCCAGGGATACCTCGACTCCTTGCAGTCCGCGATCGATCAGGCGAACGCGTGAGCGGCGTGCGGGTGTGGACCCGAGAGCTCATGGGCACCGTGTTCAGCGTGCACGTGGTCGGCGATGCCAGCGGTGGGCCGGAGCAGCGGGCGGCCGAGGACCTGGCGGCGGCGCGGTTCTTCGATGAGGTGAGCGGGATCGAACGGATCTTCTCGACCTTCCGGGACGACTCCGAGGTGTCGCGAATCCGCCGAGGTGAGCTCGACTTCGCGTCCGCAGACCCGCGCGTCGGAACGGTCGCGGCAGCGTGCGACGAAGCCGAGACGGCCACAGCGGGCCGTTTCAGCGCGCACTGGCGCGGCGGATTCGATCCGACGGGTTATGTGAAGGGGTGGAGCGTCGACATCGCCGGCGCGGGGCACCTCGAACCTCTGCTCCGCGAGCCGGGGATTCGCGCGCTGGGTGTGAACGCGGGCGGGGACGTGCGGGTGTGGAGCAGGCCCGAGACGCCGTGGACCTGGCGCGTAGGCGTCGCCGACCCGGCGCGGCGCGGCGCGATCGTCGCGACGATCGAGCTGACCTCGGGGGCCGTCGCCACGTCGGGCACCGCTGAGCGGGGGGGACACATCATCGAGCCGGCGAGCGGCCGTCCTGCGGGTGGAGCCCGCAGTGCGACCGTCGTCGGCGCCGACCTGGCGACCGCCGACGTCTGGGCGACCGCGGCGGTCGTCGCGGGCGCGGAGGATCTGTCGTGGATCAGGGGAGCGCCGGTCGCGTCGGGGCTGATCGTCTCGTCCGACGGTGGCGTCCGGCGCTTCGCGAACGGCGTCGAGCTCTGCATCGTGCCGGCCGCGTGAGGACCGCCATCCCGGCGGTCAGCCGCGTGGAAGCGTCAGAAGGAACGTCGTGCCCGCGGGCGAGGTGCGCTCTACGGTGATCGAGCCCCCGGCGGCGGTCGCCGCCTCGCGCACGAGGGCGAGGCCCAGTCCGAATCCCCGGCGCCGTCCGGCCTCCGGCCCCCGTGCGAACCGCTCGAAGACGCGATCGACGTCCTGCGCGGCGATGCCGAGCCCGGCGTCGATCACGCGCACGGCGATGCGGTCGCCCTCCGCGCTCGTCGAGATCTCGACTTCCGACCCTCGCGGCGCGTGCTGCACTGCGTTGTCGAGCAGTGCAACGCACAGCCGCGTCAGCGTGGTGGTGGGGATCCGCGCGCGCACGTCCCCGGTCGCCGCCGCCTGGCCTGCTGCGCTCCGGACGCCGAGCGCGACCCCGGCGTCGTCGGCGAGCGGGGTCACCGTGCGCACCGCGGCGGACACGGCGTCGGAGACGATCGCCGTTCCGGAGCTCTGGCCCGCTTCGGCGGCCAGCAGCATGTCGGTGAGCACGTCGTCCATCACGGCGACGTCCTCGCGGAGCGCGGCGAGCGTCGACCCAGGATCCTCGCCGCGGGCGATGCGTCGCTGCAGCAGCTGCACCCGGCTGCTGAGGGCCGTGAGCGGCGTGCGCAGCTCGTGGCTGGCATCGGCGACGAAGGTGCGTTGCAGGCGCAGCGCACCCTCGAGGGGGCGCACGGCGCGCCGCGCCCCGAACCACGCGACGATCGCGAGGAGCAGGACGCCCACGATTCCGAGCCCGATCACCCACGGCAGCACATGGTCGACATCGATCACGAAGCGGTCGCCATCGCCGCCGTGAGCGCCGCTTGGGCCGCCGTGATCGTGCGCGTCGTCCGGGCGCCCACCGGCGAGGAGGACGGTGACGAGGATCGCCACTCCTCCGGTGAGGACCGCTGCGGACCCGATGCCGACGACCGCGCCGACGCGCAGGGCCGCTCGCTGCACTCGGCGGCGGTCGCCAGCGTCGTTCACGATGACGCCCCCGCCCGATAGCCGCGCCCTCGGACCGTCTCGATCGTGCCGGGGGAGGTCTTGCGTCGGATGTAGTGGACGTAGGTGTCGACGGAGCTCAAAGCATCGTCCGAGGTGAACACGGCGCGGAGGATCTCCTGACGGGAGAACACGTGTTCGGGGCTCTCGCTGAGGAGGGAGAGCAGGCGCGACTCCGTGGGTGTGAACGCGACGCGCTCGCCGCCCGGGCCGTACGCCACATCGGCATGCGGCAGGAATGCCCATTCGCCGATCTCGCGCCTGCGCCCCGCCGCACGGTGGCCGCGCACGAGCGCCCGGAGGCGAGCGAGCAGTTCGTCGAAGTCGAAGGGTTTGACGAGGTAGTCGTTCGCGCCGGCGTCGAGGCCGTCGACGCGGTCCGCGACGGCACCGAGGGCCGTGAGGAGCAGGATCGGCGTCGTGATGCGGGCCGTGCGGACCGACGCGACGAGGCTCGCCCCGTCGAGGTCGGGGAGTCGCCGGTCGATGACCATGACGTCGAACCGCTCGGAGAGTGCGCGTTCGAGGGCGTCGCGACCGTCGGTGACATGCGTCACCTCGTATGTCTCGCTGAGCACCTCGATCGTCATCTCTGCGATGACGCGATCGTCCTCGACATAGAGCAGGCGCGGTGCCGCACCTCGAGCGCCCGTCTCCATCCGGCGTCCTTTCCGATATCCGTTACCCTCGCATTCATTCCGATGCGTGCCAAGAAAGCTCCAAGGGTGTTCAGCACGGCGGCGAAGGCGCCCGCACTCCACATCCCGCGCGACCGACCGCAACCCCGGCATCCATGTCCCACAAAAGGGCTGATCCGGGGCGAAATGCCGCCATTTTTTTGGGACGAGGATCGCCTCGGGTGGGACGAGCGATGGTCAGGCGGTCGCGACGAGGGCGGCCCAGAGCTCGGCGCGCGCGGGGAACGAGCCGAGGTCGACGCCGAGCAGCCGCTGCGCCTGCGCGACCCGGGCGCGCACGGTATGACGATGGATGCCGAGGGCCTGCGCGGCCTCGTCGATGCGCGCATCGTGGGCGAGCCACGTGCGCACCGTCTCGACGAGGCTCGACCCGTGGGAGGCGTCGTGGTCGCGCAGCGGCGCGAGCCGCGCGTCGGCGAGCGCCCGCGCCGCGGGGGAGTCGAGGCTCGCGAACAGGCCCCGGGCGACGTCCTCGGCGAAGC
>NZ_JAAGRY010000049.1 GCF_015707995.1 Microbacterium paulum | reverse complement strand
GGTTAAGGCGCCATGGTTGGCGTTGAGACGATCGCGCAGCTCACTGTAGAGCGTCAGAAGTGTGGTGGCGGGGTTCGTCATATCGTGATCCTAAAAGCGGGCCACTACGATTGCCGCCTGCCAAGTGCTCGTCGGTATCCCGTGTTGTCCCATGGTGTCCGGTGTTGCCTGGTGGGTAGTGGTTTGCGTATGATTGAGATTGCCTCCCGTTGCGACGGGTAAGGAAGAAGGCCTTAGAACCCCAGCCGGACGACTGGATCTAGGGCCTTTCGCTTGCGCTCGCGAGAAGGAGTGAGTCCGCCGTTCGTCGATGGATGATGAGCGATTCCGACAGCGCCTCCAGGTGTCTCGCTTCTCCGACGTGTGCCGCGTTGATTGCCCCGAGCACGATGTCCGGGATCCATAGCAGGGGTTCATCACCACCGCGGCAGTGATCGATGCGCATCCGAGGATCGATGCCCTGGCTTCGAAGCGCAACGAGGTGTGCGACGTCGTTTCGGTCTTGCGGACCCGTTCGCGCTTCGAGCGTGAGGTCGAAGATCTCCATCGACACCATCTCGTGGTAGAGCTCCTCGAGGCACTTCCGGCGGAAGCGCTCGGTCTTACGGCGCGGTTCGTCGAGATGCGTGATGACGATGTTGATCGAGCCGAGAGCACAGATCTTGTCCACGATCTGCCGGCGCCGAGCGGGTTGCTCGTCAGTCCAATGGAGCTTAATCTGGCCGGGTAGCAGCAGAGGGGTGAGTTGTTCTCGCACTTCGTCGATTTGATCCACGGGCAACAAGGCCGCCCCGATCAGGTATTCCTGATGAGACGCTGACCTCATCGCTGTTGACTCGTCGACGAAGCCCCGGTATGTAGTCGCCGAGCCGGTCATGATTCTCCCGTTTGGGCGTTCGCGGCCGCGAACTTGACGGTCTGAGCCTTCACGCGTTTTCGTGTGGCCTTCCTCGCACGCTCTTGCAGCGCACTGCGCGCCTCGTGTCCGTAGGTGCCTGTAAGCGAGTACCACATGCGTACCGTTTCGCCTCCGGGCGCCAGTGGTGCCTTCTTCCTCTCGATCCGGCGGTGGACAATGCCACGATCAACCAGCTCAGTAAGACCCTTTTGCGCCGATTTCGGTTTGATGCCGTACCAGTCACCGACGGCCTCGTAGCCCAGCCAGACCTCACGCTTGTAGTTGGTTTCCTTCGCAATGACGAGCATCATCACGAGGGCGGGCAGCGACAGCTGGGCGAATAGCGCTTCGTTCCAGAACTCGTCCGGCAGCGCGAAGTAGGCGTTCCACCGGTCTGCGCGGCCGCCAGGGAACTCGTAGTCGGCGCCCCCGTCTTCTCGGCGGGGGGTGACGCGGAGCAGACGCCCTTCACGCTTCTTGGTGACGAGTCCCATCTCCGCGAGATCGGACCATGCGCGTGAGAGGGTCGATGCGGACCAGGTCGGGCCGACGGACGCGGTCAGCGCGCGCACCCAGATATCCGCCTCGAGCGGTTCGCGACGATCGTGGAGCCACGGCCACGCGGTCAGGAGCAGCAGGTAGAGAAGGAGAGCTCGGTGCTTCCGCTCCGTGAGCATCTTGGCGACGACGGACGCGCGCGGCTTGTCCTCATCCGGAAGCTGCACGAAGATGTGGCGAATCTGGGCGTAGCCGCGCGCGGAGAGGCGGGTGATGTCAGCCCGGGTCTCTGCAGGATCGGCGGCTACGGATTCGGTGGTCATACGCACATCATGCCAGATACCATGATCCGACCATTCCAGAAAGCTGGCATTGCCAGTTGCGGTTTGGCACCAGATAATGCGACGCTCCGCTGCGACATGCCGATTCGATGCCTCAGTGCGACGCGTGATGCGACATACCGTTACCGCCGATTGCACAGTGAGCGCTCGCGATGCGGGTGCCGCAACTCATCTCATGCGATTTCAAAGAATCTGTCTCACCAAACGATGGCGCGAGTGATAGCCCAGCCGCGAAGCACTTGAGCCGCGACCGGGCTGGTACCACACCCCCGGCAAACGTATCCCCCTCTCGCAGCTCACATTCGGTGCCGCGAGAGGGGGATCATCGGTACCCGGGCTTAGGAGGGGTTGCAGCGAGCGAGGAGCATCACTGGCGAGTTCCATCCGTGGCTCGGCGTCCACGACTCCAGGTTGTACGTATCGCCGCCACCCTGCTTGTTGTAAGCGACGTGGCAGAAGAACTGGTTGGTGATGGTGTCATTGATCTTCGAGGCATTCGATCCCAATCGAGACTTCAAGTCAGCCAGGTGGTAAGAGAAATATGCCTGACCGCCCTGACTACCGAGATCTCTGCCGTATTGCGTCGGAGTCGCGTTGATCTTGTATCGGCTGGGGTCAGATTGTTCGTATGTAACCCAAGCAGCGCTGATGAGCCACTTCCCCATATAGGGGTCAGCAATCACCGGAAAATCGGCCGCGACCAAACCTCCCGTATCAACATGCTGTGTGAGCGTCTGGTTGTCGTATGTGAACCAGGTCGGCACGTCAATGCCGTTCACATCCTTTGCCCAGGGCGGCGCGACACCTCCGATGTAGTCACCCGTTTCGTTGAGGAAGACAAGCCCGCCGTTCTCGAGAAATTCGTAGGTTCCACCCTCTGGCAAGTCCACGGGGAAGTCGTATCTAGTCGGCGCATCCGGTGCGTCGAGCTGGATGGCGAAGAGCGCCTCGGCGTTCTCCAACAGGACGGGTGTCACTGAAGAACTCTGAGTTGCCTCCGGGGCTTCAACCGAAAAACCGCCATCGGCGGAGTCCAAGCTGATCGTGGCATCTTTGACGCTCACTTCGACGCCTTGTAGCTGGGTCGAGTCTGCGGTGGTGAGGGCGATGTTGTCAGCGAACTCAGGCTCTGCGGCCAGGAGGAGTTCGAGAGCGTCGCCCGGCTCAGGTTCACTTGCCGCCCAAGCTGGCGCGGAGATCGATAGGCAGAGGATGAGGGCACTGCCCGCCGCCGCGGCGAGGAGCTTTTTCTGGTGTTTCATTAGTTTCCTTTCGTGCGCGCCTTCAGGCGCACATCATTCCTGACCCAGGAACGTGACCGACGCGGCGGGTATATTTCTGACATGACTCAGTCACAGCAGGCTCTAACCTCCGTGTCGGCGCGAACTCGGGTCGTTTTCGGACTGTTCCTTCTTGTTGCAATCGCTGCCCTCACGGTGGGCAGTGCCCTGCAGTCTTCATTGAGTGGCGAGTTCCCGCCATACGGGGCCACTGCCCTTGAAGAGGCACGCTGGGCTTGGGGCAGTGCGCTCGTCCCGATCGGCGGCGCACTGGCTTTTGTCTGGGCAGTGCTCGTCGTAGTGCTTCGCAAGCGGATCGGACTCCGTCTAGTTACTGCAGTTGGCGTCGCGATCGGGGGGGTTGCCGTGGCGCTATTTCTCGCCTTCACGGCTTGGATGGCTTTTCTCGTCTGAGTTGGGCCGAGGCTTCACCTGGTGGTAGACAGGTTGACCTGTTTTCCGGTGACAGTGGTGCCGAGCGCGATCACCGCGTTTTTTCCGTTGCGTTCGGGCATGCAGTACGTCTTTGGGAGAAGCGGAGGAGAAACAAGCGGGTCCAGCCAGCACAGCTTCGCGTAGTAGTTTCCTGTGAAGAAGTCGCCGCGGTTACCCCAGGTTCCGTTCGTAGTGCCGAGCGTGAATGAGTAGTCATACACGGGGCCCACGCCGTACCAGCAGGGCGAGGTAGAGGTGCAGCCCGTCGCAACGGACCGCGCCGATGATCCCGCAGCGGCGGGTCCGGTCGAGAGGTCGTTCGCCTCCCCCAGAGCTTGCGTGAGCTGCTTGGCTGTAAGCGGCTCAACAGATTCGACGGCGCCGCTGAATGCGTCTATCTCGATCCGTTTTAGATCGTCTGACTGATAGAGAGCGACTTCTTCGTCGCTGAGCCCTTCTAGCCCGTCAGTTGCGGCTGGGGCGGGCGGAGTGTCCACTGCCGCGAACGCGGGTGTGGTGGCGCCCAGTAAGGCAGCCACGACGACGGCGGTGCCGATGGTGGCACCGATCCCGACGTGGCCCCGGCGAAACTTCCAGTTCATCAGCTATACCGTCCTTTGCTATGAGAAGAAGATCGGCTGCCTATGACTAGCCGTCCTCGCATTCCCACAGTGAAGAACATCCGACTCAGCGGCAAGGCAACGTATTAGCTGGACATCACAGCGATTCGCCGGTATCGCGTGCTCTGAGCGGCGCCTCGAGACCTACTACCTCGAGGACGCGAACGAGAGTATCCATCGTCGGGTTGACCAGCGCGCCCGAGATGCTTCTCCCCCGCTCGATACAGCCGTAAGTGGCGATCGTCACGCCTGCTCGAGCCGCTACCTCCTCCTGCGAAATACCCAACCGTGCTCGCGCCTCTCGGCACCGCTTCGCCAGCTCTTCCACCGCCGCGACAACGCTTTCGTTCGATCCGTAACGGTCGTCTGACGGAGTCACCTGTTCGCGCATGCCTTTCCTCTCACGCCAAGCACAAGGGCGAACGTAGATGTGCCCACCCGGTTCATCGATGCGTGACAGATCCGTCGGGCGCCGGCTGTGGAGCGAAGATGCTAAGCACGGTTTTCTCCCTGGGCCGGCAGCTCCGCGGCCCAGCGCTGGACGTCTTTCACGACGTCGAGTAACGCTGCCGGTTGGCCCCTGTAGCGCTGCTCTATCGTGAAGAAGAAGTCAGCGATCACGTTGTTGATCGGCCAATGCCCTACCTGATACCCGGCTGGAATTGTCGCGATCTCCCACAGCGGGCCGGTGAACGTGTACTTATTGGCGCCCGGATAGCGGCGGAGCACCGCGTAAACAACGCCGTCGAGAATGCTCACTCGCCACTGGGAACCGTCGTCGTAGTCGACGCGATCGAGCGCGTCATACCCACCAATGTCGCCGGAAATGTTGAACCGGGAGAGCCGCGAAGGATCCTCGGCCGCATAATCGACCGAAGAGTCATATGCGGTCACCCCCGCCGGCGCGTCACGCGTGTAAGTGTTCACGGTCACTGCGCCGCGGCGGAAAGATAGCGCTCGAAAGCGCGGGTGGCTTTGGCAGGATCTGTCTCCCCCGACTGAGGTTCACCGTGCTCGTCGACGGGCACGTACCGGTAGGTGGTGCTGTCCCCCACGAATACGATCCGCAGCATAAGTTCGCTGTGAACCGCGGTGTAATGGTCGTCGTCTCCTGGATTAGGGTCAATCCACGCGTGCTTGATGCGATCAGCGTTAATGATTTCCCGCTTGCCGTCGTTGCGAGCGGTGAGGGTGATGAACATATGTCGTTCTCCTATCAGTGAGGCAGCGGGGCGCCGGCGGCTTGCATAAACGGTTCGGGGTTGATGGGCTTGCCATCCTTCTCGATCTGGAAGTGCAGGTGGCAGCCGCGGGAGTAGCCGGTGTTGCTCATCTCGCCGATCTGCTGGCCGGCGGTCACGACGTCGCCCGCTTTCACGAGCAGACCTGCTTCCATGTGGAAGTACCCGGTGACGATCCCGCCGCCGTGGTCGATCCAGACGGCGTTGCCTCGGTAGGGCTGCACGCCGGCCGACCGGACGGTGCCGGCGCTTGCGGCCCAGACAGGGCCGCCACACGTGCCATCGGCCAGGTCCGTGCCTTTGTGGCACTCCCCACCGGGACGATCGATGTCGCACGTCCCGAACGTGTCGGTGACCTTTCCGCGGGCAGGCACGATCCACTCCCCTGAGCCAGCTGCGCAGCTCGTGGTGAGCGTGGTGACGATCGCGGTCGCGTCGTTCTCGTAGCGTGCGTAGTGCTGGGGGTTGGCGTTGATCTGCACGGCGTGGATCGCGAGGGTGGCAGCCATCGTCTGCCAGCCGGGAACCTGGATGAGTCGGTCGTAGAACAGTGCGGCCGCGCGGCTCGGGTCCATCCGGTCCTGGACGCTCCCCCACGATTCCTGCTGCTGGAACAGGCCGATGCTGGTGGTGCGGGTGCCGTTCGGGTTGGTGACCCCAGAGGTTTCCCAGTCGCCGTATGTGACGTTGCGGAGGCTAGATTCGCCCATCGCGGTCATCACCGCGAGGACTTGGCCGTGCTGGTCGACGCCGACGTCGATACCTGCCCGGACGATCGCAGCCGCGTGCACGAGCTGCTCGCCTTTGTAGCCGGCGACGTCGGCCGGGAGCGCGCTCGTGTCGGCCAGGCACATGCCGTGCGCGTCCGCGCGCTGCACCGAAGCCAGCACGAATGTCACTCCGAAGAGGACGACGAGCAGAGCGACGACTGCGCCGGCAACGAGTTTCATGCGTCGGCCCTGCGGTGGTCCCCTCGCATCCCCTCGTCGGTGTCGGTCAGTCCAACCTCGATCGAGGAACGCACGTGCTCGACGTGGGTTTCGGGCACACTGCCGTACTTGAAAACGAACTGACCGGGCGCGAGGGTTTGCAGCACGTCGGCGGTCGACGGGTCGAACCCGAACGTGCGCACCGCCCAGTCGGCATCCTCCTTGCGGTCCTGCCGGAACACGTAGATGCTCTGCGCTTCGCTGATGACGGTGCGTCCGGGCGAGTCAGCGGGGATATCGAGGCCCTTGTGGAACACGAACACGTTATTCAGTCCGAGGCCGCGGGAGAGCTTCTGGTTCGATTTCAGGAGGTGCGCAGCGGGCCCCTCCACCATGTCCCAGCCTTCCTCGTTGATGCACGTGGTCTGCCAGCCGGGATCGGTGCGCAGCCGGCCGAGCATCCACTGGTTCCCGATCGCGCGGACCACGTGCGACGACGGGCCTTCGCTGGGGAGCTGAGAGATATCGAAGCTGGTGAGCTTGCCGGTGAGGCCGACGTTTTCGCTGGTGTCGCCGTCGAGCAGTCCGCCGTACTCGTCGAGCAGCCCTTCGAGGGTGAACCGGACGCCGAGGCCGGCCTGGTGCAGCCGGTCCCGCGCCTGCTCGGTGAGGTCGCTGTCATCCACGGTGCCCAGCAGCGGGAGAAGATCAGCGAGAGTCGGAGCGCGCCGGCCCTCGTGCGCGGCGAGGGCTTTCTTCAGCGCTGACCGCGCTGCCTTCTCTTCCCAGTCGTCGATGCGGGCGCCGTCGCGCGCGATACGCACGATCGCGTGCAGCAGCCGATAGGTGCCGGCGGCGCCGATCTGAGACACGATCAGCGGGTCCAGCAGATTCAGCCTCGACCCCGAGCCGTCCGTGGTGAAGCGGATTGGCTCGCCCTGGCCCCACTCCCTCACCAGCTCGGCGTACTCGCCTTCGCTGCCGCGGGGCTTCTTGTCGAAGATCACCGCACGGCGGTAACGGATCACGAGCGGACGGATGACGTAGACCGTCTTCACGAAGCTCGACTTACCCCCGCCCACGCCGCCACACACGATGCTGTTCGGGCTGGAAATCAGACGCGGAGTCGAGTTGTAGGCCGTCACCGGGTCGTGCGTGATGAGCGAGTGGGAGAGAAGGTCGCGGCCGTTGGCGACGCCGGCGGTGCCGGTGACCGGCCCGATGAGAGCCGTGTTCAGGACGGACGCCTGCCGCGTCGTCGACGGGGCCCCTTCGATCAGGGGCGCGTAGTGGCCACGCGCCGCTGGGCGCGCCTTCACGCGCCGCTGTGGGCCGGGTAGCTCGTAGGGCGATACTTCGCCGGCTGTGGTGTCGATGACCTCGTCAGCGGCGACCTCGGCGGGTTCGATGTTCTTGCGGCCGCGCCGGGACCGGCGCGGTGCTGTGGTGTCGCTCACGCGATCGCCTCCTTGTCTCCCCCGCCGGCCAGCGCCCGCATGGCGCGGGCGCCGAAGCTCGGCACGTGAGGACGGATGCCGCGGCCGATCGGCCACGTATTGCCGCTCGCTGCGGGCTGGTACGAGTCGAGCCATTCGAGCTGTTGGATGCCCACCTCGTTCGCGCACAGCTCGGCCAGCTCGCGGCTCGCCTGGGCGAGCTGGTCGCGGCTCTCGGCGGTGATGGTCACGTAGCCGACCCAGTTCGTGCCGTGGTGCCCGCTTCCCTCGGCCAGATCGTTGCGGCGTCGCTGCGCGGCCGCGACCCGCACGCTGCCCTCGTCGAGCGGAATCTTCCCGCCGGCTGTCTCGGAGATCTCGGTGGACATATCCGACACCAGGTCGCGTCGTGCCGCGTGCCGCGCCTCGGTGGCCGGCACGAGCTCAATGTGGAAGGTAACGGTGCGGATCACGTCGAGCTCACGGCCCACGAGCAAATCGAGCAGCCACAGCGGGCGCCGCTGCGCGACGGTCAGATGATCCGCGCGGATCGCGGCCGTGCGGTGCCACCACTCGACGGGGTGCCCCGATTCGGGGTCGATGCCCTCGACGACGTGCGCAGAGTACTCGCCTCCGCGCGATCGCTCGCCCGTATTGGTGGGCCTGACGTCTCGCACCAGGTCGAGCGGGCGTGAGGGGTTCTGCATGTGGCGAATCACGGCGGTGGTGCCGCGTGCGGTGAGTGGTTCCGCCCAGGCATTGCGGGAGTCGAGTAGTCCGCGACGGAACGACTCAATCTCGGATGCCATGAGCTTGCGCCACCCGTCACGGCCGGCGCCGTATTTCCGCGCGTGCTGCACGAAACGAGAGGTGAGCGGCCAGCGGCCGACGACGTAGTGACGCTGCACCATCGCCCCGCGGGATGACTCGATCAGCACTTCCTCGTAGGAGGCCTTCGCCCAGTCCGGCGCGGCCGGGTCGATGTTGTTGAGTACCCAGAACTCCTGCAGGGCCGTGTCGGCCGGCAGAACGCGCGTGAGGGGCTGCACGACGCGCAGCAGCGACGACGGCGCTGCCTTGCTCGCGAGGAATGCGCCGAACGCTTCGGCGCCTCGCACGACGTTCTCAGGCGATTCCATCCCGCGGAGCTGTCCGCTCACCGAGAAAGCCACGCTGAGATACGGTTCTTCACCGACCGGGCCGTGCCAGGCGATGCCGGGTACTCCACGCCCGGACTGCAACCACCCCATCCCGTCGCATCCGTCCGGGTTCGCGCGCATAGCTGCCAGCTCACGCGCCCACTCGATGCGGGCTCGGTGATCGGCCTTCTCCTTGCTCTTGCGCGTCTGTGAGAGCGCGGTGGTCAGCAGCGCTGCCCTGTCCGCGTCGTACGGAATGTATTCGTCGGCGTGCGACCGCTGCGCCGCACGGTACCGGCGCTGCCGGCGCCGGCGCTCGAGAATGCTGCCGTTGTGGGTGCCGCTAGTGAGTATGATCAGCAAACCGACGCCGAGCGCGGCGGCGACGATCGCGACCCACCCGAACGCGGGCGTGAACACCATGCCGACCGCGATGATGGCGACAGTCCCCCACCCGCGGGACTTGTTCTTGCTGCCCCAGAACCCTCGGTGGCTCCCCTCGCCGCCGAGGATGAACACTCCACGCTCCTGCTGCCCGTCGCTCACTGTGGCCGTTCCTTCCCCTGCACAGGCGGCGGTGTAACGCTCGTGTGTGCAGTCTCGCTCGCTTTGCGTGTAGCGGTCGCGGCACCCTTGGCCGCGACGACGGCGCCGGCCGTGGCGGCGCCCGCGGCCTTCGAGCCGACGCCGGCGGCTTTCGTACCGGCCCCTGCGGTCGCCTTCCCTGCGGCCGCGCCGCGGCCTCCCGCGCTCTGAGCGCCGATCTTGCTCGCCATCGCCCCACGTGCGTTCTCCGGTGTCGCGGATGCCCTGACCGACTGCGAGCCGCGCGGGGGCGGGGTGGTGCGAGCGGGTGTCGGGCGGGCCTGCGAGGGCGAGCTGGGCCCGAGCGGCCGTGTGGGTACTCCATCCGAGGCGGGCGCGCCCGCCAGGTGCTTCTTTCCCCACGCGATCAGCACGAACGGCGCGAACACTGCGAGGAATATCGCGATGACCGCGATCAGCAATCCGACGAGGTTCTTGAACCCGTCGTTGCCCCACTGCCCCACCGCGTCGATGTTGAGGCGGAACGCGAACCCCAGCATGAGAAAGAGCAGCGGCTGGACGAAGAGCATCCCCACCCAGAACTGCACGGCGCCGATCCCGCCGCCGCGGCGTGCGTGGTCGACGACCCACACGACGGCGAGCGGGATGAGGATGCCGGCGAAGTACTGCACCACGAGCTGAAACACGAAGATGAGCGGGATGATGAGCATGCCGATCGCCATCGCCCACACGACCATGAAACCGACGTATGCGCCGCCGGCAATCTTTGTTGGGTCGTCGACGGCGATGTTCGAGAACGTCGCGACCATCTGGTCGATGGTCCCGCCGTACGCCCAGTCGATGATGCTGCGCGTGAGCGCCCTGACAAATTCCACGAGCAGGATGCCGATCGCGGGCCCGAAGCTGATACCGATGATGAAGCCGGGGAAATAGAGGCCGATCGACTCGAAGAGGTCTTGCCCGCTCATCCGCCCGCGCGCGACGCGCACGAACTGGAAGATGAGCAGCACGACCGCGAGCAGCATGCTCAGCGCGAACGACACTCGATAGGCGCTGAGAAACGACGGCAGCGTGAGGTCTGGCAGCGTCGACCCGGTGATAGCAGGGATGACGTCGTTGCTCAGCCCGTTAACGGCTTCGCGGCCGGCCTTATACATGTTCCCGAACGGATCAGACCAGAAATTGACCACACCGCCAACCGCATCGACTGCCCCGCCGATGATGTCGGGGATGCTGGGGAGGTCCGCCCTCAGCATGGTCAGCAGCCACCCTTGATCGCTACGCCCGTCGTGCGCAGGGTGTTGGCGTCCTCGACGTCGACACCGTCGTCGATCGCCCAGCCGGCGTCGGTCCACACCACGGCATAAGAGGGCATGAAATTCAGAGTGGGATCGATCGCACCGCCCACCACGAGCGGGAGCATGAGCGTCAGCTCCACCCGGTCGCTGTCGAAGGTGTTGATCCGGTAATAGCCGTTGAGACTCGTCAAGTAGAACTGCGTGGCCTCGAACTCCGCGGCCGACGCCGCTGAGGATGCGAGATTGGGCGCCAGCGACGCCGTGCCATCGATAACGGCAACTTCATCCGCTGGTACCGCCGGCTTTTGAGCGAGCCATCTAGAGAATGTGATGGCGAAAGACACTGCACCCTCGGGCGTGTGCGGCGCGGCGGCTTGGGCGTCGAGCACAGCCTGCGGGCTGCGCGAGTCTCCGCCGAGGCAGCCGTCGACGCCCGCCGCCGCAGGGGGTGCGGATGTGGCGGGCGTCGACGGAGTTGAAGGGGCGCGCGTGGTGGTCCCTGGCTGGGGAGCCGGGTCGTCGCGCGGGCCGTAGATCATGCCCAGCCCGACGACGCCTGCCACGACGACAGCGACGGCTGCGGCTGCGGCCAGCCAGAGCCAGAGCCGACGCCGGGAGGATGCGGGCTGGGTGTTCATCATCAGGCGAAGATCGCGATGATGGCGCCGACGATGACGGCGAGGGCGACCAGGCAGCCGAGGCCGATGCCGGACCAAAGCACCTGCTTCTTGCCCTCGGCCACGGCCTGGGGGTTCGTCTCGCCGTTCTGGGCGATTTTCACGAAGCCCATGATGAGAAACACGATCACCACGACGATCGCGATACCCCACACGCCTCCGAGCAGCTTCTGCCAGAGCTGGGTGAATTCGGCGCCGAAGATGGTGAAGTCGGGAATGATGCCGTCGAGCGGGTTTTCCATGTCACTGTGCCTTTCGTAGTTCGGTGTTGAGCTGAGCGACGATGCCCGCCGTGAGCCTGGTGATTGCGTCGGTGGTCGCGGGTGCGAGCTGCCCGTAGCTGAGGGTGGTGCGCTCGGCAATGTGCCGGTCGACGGGGACGTGATAGACCGCGCGGATGCCGGCTTGTGCGATCAGCTCGTCCGCGTAGGCGCTTATCTCCCCGTCTTCGGGTCGCCCGTCGTGGGTGCGCACGACGATGGCGTTCTGCGCGAGGTATTGAGCCTGGCCGCCGAGCTGGTGCAGGTGGCGGAGCAGCTGCATTGCCCCTTGCAGCGCGTCGAGCGCATCGAGCACGGGGATCACGAGCACGTCTGTGAAGTCGAGCGCGCCGTGAAACGCGCTCGAGCTGGGCTGATTGCCGGTGTCCATCACCCGCACGGGATAGAACTCGTCGAGCTTGTGCGTGATGCGGTGCACGTCAGCGCCCGTGAGCGCTGCGCGGTCGCCCACGGTACCGATCACCGCGGCGTAGCTCGTCTGCTGAGAGACGTAGCCGGCCAGGTGGCCGGCGCCGCGAATCTCGTCGACGTCGCGCAGCAGTTCTGCGACTCCGACAGGGGCGCGGCCCTCGGCGCGGACGGATAGGGCGCCGGCGTCGTCTGCCACCTCGACGACCACCGCCCCGCCCCCGCGGATGCTTGCGAAGCATCCACCGATCGCCAGAGCGAGGGGTGTCTTTCCGACTCCCCCTTTGGGGTTTGCTACCAGCACGCCGACGCTGCGCTGCCATTGTGAGAGACGAATGAGCGATCGCGCGCTCCCCAGCTCGGCAGCGCGAATTTCGGCTGCGCTGGGCTTCATGTTGAAGCCCATGTTGCGCATCACTCCGCGCCAGCCGTGCGAAGCCTTCTCCGCCGTCTCACGCCGGCCGTCGCGGAGGTCGACGCTGGGGATACCCTGCGGCGCCACAGGCGCCCCGGGTGCCGTAGCAGGCTCGCTCACGACTGGGGGCGGCTCTGATGCCTTCGACTCTTCAGGATCGGGTTCCCTGGTCTGGAACTCAGCTAAACGTTGCTCCGAGGTCGACACTTCCGCGTTATCCGCGTTGTCCACCTTTTGGGGGACGCGTGGAATGTCTTTCGCGGACACGGCCGCGGTGTCTTCCTCCACGTATCCCTGAGCGCGTGCCGCGCCTCGGAAGCTGAACTGACCATCGATGTTACTCATCCGCACCCCCTGCGTGTCGCCCAATCGTAACTCGCGGTGCGGACATGCACCGCCGATTGTTCTACACACAACGCTAACGGATAATCCGTTAGCAGTTTGCGACTTTTGGCTAGTTCTCGGTCTGATTCGCTGGGCTGGCAGAATGGGCGGCATGCCTCGACGCACGCGGATTCCCGACCTCACGGGGGAAGCTCTCAGCGCTCATCGGGTCATTCAGAACGAGTCGCGGCTAGTCTGCCTGCGGTTTCTCTTGGGCGCGCCGTCCGCGTCACGCGCTGAAATCACCCGGGCGACCGGTCTGGCGATCACCACCACGATCGACGCGCTCTCCGAGCTAGAGGAACGCGGCTACGTGACTGCCACCGTGCCTGCTGAGGACCGTTCTGGGCGCCATCCTCGGTACACAGTGAACCGTGAGCGCACGACAACCGAACTGCTGGCCTTTGTGAGCTGGCTACTCGGCTAGGGCGTGTCTGACAAAGGGGCGAACGCGCAGTTTCTGGGAGGATGAGCCCATGGATGTGAAGGAAGCGCAGCAGGATGTCCGCCGTGTCTATCGCGGCGGTTTTTCAGGGCCGCTTGTCTCTGCGCTGGTCTGGGTGACGGCGGCGGCCGTTTACCAGTGGGGGTCTGCTGCTGCGGCGATGGTCGTGCTGTTCATCGGGGGAATGCTGATCTTTCCGCTATCCGCCCTCGTGTTGAAGGCCATGGGAGGACCAGCATTTTTGCCCAGGCAGCACCCCTCCAACGCGCTCGCTATGCAGAGCGCGTTCACCGTGCCGCTCGGGCTGCTCGTGGCGATCGCGCTCGGCATCCTCGCGCCCTCATTGTTCTTCCCGGCCTCGCTCATCATCGTGGGCGCTCACTACCTCACATTCATCTCGCTTTACGGGATGCGCCTGTATGGCGTCCTGGCCGGTGTCCTTGTCGCAGTCGGCGCGGCAGCGATTTTCGTCGTCCCGACGCTGCGGGACGCCAGTGGTTGGATCGGTGCTGCGGTGCTCCTCGTCTCAGCGATCCCTCTCTTCATCAGCCACCGGGTCGAGAAGGCAGCATCTGTGAGTGTTACGCGGCAAGTGTTCGAATCCAGCTGATCGCGGCGTGGATGAGGACGGCTGCGCGGTAGGTGACCGCGTGCTTGTCGTAGCGGGTGGCGAGCCCTCGCCATTGCTTGGTGTGGCAGAACCGGCGCTCGATCACGTTGCGGTTCCTGTAGTCCTCGGCGTCGAGTCCGACGGGTCTGCCCCCGCGTGATCCGCGCCGCTTGCGGTGGCCCTGTTGGTCACGCGGTTCCGGGATGACGGCTTTGATCCCGCGGCCGCGCAGGTGCGAGCGGATCGCGCGGGACGAGTATGCCTTGTCGCCTCGGACGACATCCGGGCGGGTGCGGGGCCGGCCGATATCGCGCGCCACGCGCAGCTGCTCGAGCATCGGGATTAGCATCGGCGAATCGCCGGCCTGGCCGGGCGTGATCACTGTGACCAGCGGGAGCCCGTTGCCGTCGACGAGCTGATGGACCTTCGTAGACAAGCCGCCTCTGGAGCGGCCGATGCTGTGATCAGGCGGCTCGACGTTCGGATTCGTGTAGTTCGATCCATCCCCCTGTGGGGCGCGTCGTGTTCGTCGCGTGCTGGTGCGCGCGGGCGATCGTAGAGTCCACCGACACGGACCAGTCCACCAGGCCTTCGGCGTCGGCCTGCGCGATCAGCATGGACACGATCGTGTCCCAAGTCCCCTCCGTGGCGAGACGGTGATGCCACGTCCACACCGTTTGCCAGGGCCCGAAAACCTCGGGCAGATCACGCCACGCGAGCCCGCACCGATACCGATAGATGATGCCCTCGAGCATCGATCTCGCATCCGAGAACCTCCGTCCCGGGCGCCCCGTCGGCTTCGGCAGCATCGACTCGATCAACGACCACTGGGCATCAGAGAGCAACTGGAACCGCGACACACATCCAGGCTCTCAGCCGCCATCCCCCAACCTTTGTCAGACACGCCCTAGGCCCGTCCGGCGCTTTGACACGTACGCGTCAAACATTCCCCCACGTGCGCAGGATCGCCTCTTCGATCAGTGCCCGCTTTTTCTTCCCGGTGCGCTGGTTGGCCTGGGTGAGCACGTCGTTCACGTCGGGGCTGATACGTGTAGAGAGCTGCACAGTGACCTCTACTCCCCCGGCCGCTACCGGCGCGGCCGCCGCCGCGGCGACCGGCGTCGTCGCGGCCTTGCGCTCGTCGGCAGCGACGGGCGTTGGCTTGTAGTCGATCGGGTCTACCCCGGCATCGGCAGCAGGTCGCGGTCGAGTGCGGGGGGGACGGTCTGCCTGGTTCGTGCTCATCGGATCACCTTTCGCATCACTTCGGTATACGCCTCGCGCACGGCTGCGCCCTTGCGGTACGTGCCGTACCACTGCCCCGCCATCCGCACCTCGGGCACGATCGCCAGGTGCGGAACGATGGGTTCGATGAGCGGCACCAGCTCGCGCACCTGGTCGATGGCGTCCTGCTCCGCGTAGGAAAGGAAGCCTGTCCCGTCGCGCGTCATCGTCACGCCGGCCTCGTCGATCGTTGCGGCAGCGCCCAGACGCGCCATGCTGCGCCTGAACGCCTCGACAGTGCGCTGGGCGCCCATCACCCCATCGACGCCCGAATCGGACGCCGTAGCGGCGTACAGCACGCGATCTGAGGCGTGCAGGGCGGAGAGGGTGAGCGGTCCACCCTGCCGGTTCGCGCAGTCGATAACCACGACGTCGGCTTGCAGGTCGACGAGCGATGCCTTGAGGCGCAGCTCGGCGTAGTCGTCGCGCTCGCTCTCCCGGTTGCTCAGGTCGCGAGCGGACGGGATGACGCGCAACAGCTCGTGCCACGCGCTCCGCACGGCGAGGTCTTCCGCCCATCCGGTGGGCTCTTCCTTCGCGCCGAGGATCGCGCCGATGTGCAGCCCCTCCCCCACAGGCTCCGTGCGGGTCCACTTTGTCGAGGCTGCGCGCGGGTCGAGGTCAATGAGGACGGTGCGATAGCCGGCCTCGGCCGACGTCATCGCGACTGAGACGGCCGCGGTCGTCTTGCTGACGCCGCCGGCCTCGCTGTACACCATCACGGTCTGCATGGTCTTCATTCTAGCTCTCTATCTATCTGTCTAGCTAGCTGGCGTTCGTTCTAGAAAGAAAGAACGCCAGCTAGCTAGAAAGTCTTTCGGTGGCTGATTACCGAGTGGCGCGGACCGCGCAGTCTGACTCGTCGTCAGCGATGAACACGCTTTCGACCGTCGTATCCCAGTGCTTGTACCGGCCAGACTCTTCGAGTTCGCGTTCGAGCTGATCGAGGAATGACGTCGTGGCCGATCCGACGTGGGGGAGGAACGGACCGTAGTAGGTCGTGATTTCCTCGCCGTCATGCGTCAGCTTCGAGGCCTTCACGACGACGGCGGTAGCGGTGCGGCTGGTCATAGGTCCTTCTCCTCGTGGCTCATGCGCTGGCTTTCTCATCCAGCAGTTGGTAGACGCGGGCACGGGTGACTCCGAGCACGCGGGCGGTGTCGATCGCTGAGAGGCCGTGCCCGTCGCGCAGCGCGCGCGCGGCCGCGCGACGTTCGAACGCGGCACGGGCTTGGGTGTTGGCAGCTTCTTGGTCGAGGCCAGCGGCCTCGTCGAGCAGTTCCGCGACGTCTTCGGGTTTGATGATCTGCACGTCAAGCGCGATCGCCTCGGGCGCGACGTCGAGAGCGCCGGCGATGAGGTCGCGGGCCATTTCGTCGACCTCCGCGAGGGTGCGCGCCTGGGTCCGGTAATCGACGCTCGGCGCGTCGATGATCCACCAGCCGCCTTCGCGGGTGACCTGAACGGTGTGGGTGTCCCGGTTCATTTCTTTCCTCACTTCCATTCGTCGGGCACGTGCCCGACGACTTTCTCGATGCTCCTGAGCACTCCTGCCGAGATCACCGCGTGGCGGGGGAGCGGGATCGACCGGGCGCCGTCCTTCTTCCACCAGGTGTGGCGACCGCGGTCGCGGTCGACCTGGTATCCCTGGTCTTTCAGGAACCGCTCGACCTGACTCCGCTTCGCATCCTTCATGAGTCTAGTATACCCCGCTCTATACATGCAATGTCAAGCGCGCTCTATACATCTGCGATAAATTCGCCGCCGCAGATTCCGCAGATGATGGGGCCCGCGTCGAAGACGGTGAGGGATGCCCGAATCTTGCGGCCGCAGTCGCATTCCGCGGCCGCGCCGTTGTTGTTACTCTTCCGGCCCCCTCCGACAGTGACCGCCTCGGCGCGTCGGTGAGCGGTGATGGCCTGGTGCAGCATCGCGACGGTCTCGGCGTATCCGGCTTCGGTGGACTGGGGGAGCGCGGTGAGGCTCCACCCGATCCGGTCATCGTGCTCGATCGCGAGCCCGAAGCTCTCCGCGATGCTCTTGAATCGCTGGTTGTGGTACCGGCCCTGTCGGCTGGTGTCCTTGATTCCCCGCACCTGCGCGGCCGCGTGGGCCGCTTCGTGCAGCAGGGTCGCGAGCACGGATGCCGCGCCCGCGGCTAGGCCCTCCCCACCCACGAAAAGCTCGTGCAGCTCGTCTTCCCCGCGCACCCACCGCTGGGCGGCGAAATGGCCCAGCTTCATGCCCTTGGCGTCGCTGCCGCTGCCGATGGTCACGACGACCTCGGGCACGTCCTCGTGCCGTTCTCGGATCGCCGCCCAGGCGTCTTCGATCGCGGCCACGAGCGGCGCCGCCACGGTCGCGCTCACGCGGCCACCGCCTGAATCGTGCCGATGAGGTCGGGGCGGAACCCCGACCATGCCGCCATGCCGTCGACTTTCACCACGGGGAGCTGCAGAAATCCCATCGCCCGCAGCTCGTCTGCCGCCTCGGCGCGCAGCTCGTCGACGTCGACGACGCGATAGTCGATCCCTCGGTCATCCAGGGCGCGGAACGTCGCCCCACACTGCACGCATCCCTCACGGGTGAACACGGTGACCCGGCCTGCGGCTGTTGCACTCATCGTTCTCATCCCTTCCCCCTCCACGTTTTTTTGCCGTGAAGGCGACTTGTCGCCGCTAGGGAGGTCGGGCGAAGTGCAACCCGGAGGGCGGTGGGGGAGAGAGTTTCGGCGCGAAATAAGGGAGCTTGCGACCGCGTGCCGAAAGTCTCGGGGGAGCCGGCGGCGCAGCCGCTTGAACGGAGCCGGACCGACCGTATGCTGCCGAAGGCTTTACGGCAAAAAGACGGGTGCCCGTAGGGCCCCAGACTGCGGCCGCGGAGCGGACGTCGCCTTCGGGCGCGTGCGCCCGCCCGGTCCCGCGGGGGCTGGCTCAGCTCTCGGTGGGTTCCTCGTCGACGTCGCCGGCAGGCGGGTCTTCCGCCGTTGCCACTGGCGCCGACTTGTCGTCGACAGGTACGGGTGGCGTGGGGGAGGGCAGCGCCCGGAACGGCGCGATCGCGCCACCCTGCACCACCCAGAACTGCCCGACCGCGGCCCTCCTGACGTCATCAGGCGGGATCACATAGGTGTGCTGTGCTCGCGCCGATCGCAGCTCCTCGCCGGTGGCCGCACCGGATGCTTCGAGCCGCATCACGGTGCCGGCGAACGCCACGACGTCCTCGGGGTCTTTCGACCGTCCGAAGATGAGCGCGGCCCCGCTCGACAGAGCGCGGCGCCGCTGCGCCTCGTCCTGTGAGAGGCCAGCGACCGACTGCGCCGCCAGCCACAGACCGAGGCCGGCGGAGCGTGCCGTCTCGAACATCGACGCGGCCGTGTCGCCGGGGTCGCTGTCGGCGGTGACGAGCTGCGCGAACTCGTCGACGAACACGACGGCCGGCGACTTCTCCCGCCGCGCGAGCCGCGCGCTCATCCAGCGGCGGAGGTCGACCAACATCAGGTCGCCTACGGTCGCCTGTGCGCGGTCGGCGGGGGAGAGGGGCACGATGGTGAGGTCCGCGCTGCGGTCCTCAAAGCTCCACCCGGACGCGGCCAGGTGCGGCTCTAGCGGGCCGAGGGCCAGCAGCAGCCGATCCCGCACCCGATCAGCGCGTCGGGTGCCGGCCCTGTCGACGGATGCGGCGAGCATGTCGAGCTGCGCCTGGTCGCGCACGTGCGCGGCCGGCTCCGCGAGCCGGCCGAACAGGTCGCGCATCCCGGTCAGCGGTGCGTGCGCCTGGATGGCGCCCAGCGCCGACTGCACCTCGTCGTTGTAGAACTGGCCATCGCCGGTTGACGTCGGCAGCGTCCGCATGAGTTTCGACGTGATCTGTGCAGCGGTGCCGGTGAACAGGTTCCACGGTTCACCGACCCGCACCGTGTAGCCGCGCGCCGCGGCCGTCGCGGCGAGCTTGTCGGCGTCCTCGGGGTCGCCTTTCGCGTCGATGAAGAACACCGGCCAGCCGCGATCGAGGATCGCGAGGATGGCGCCGTGCATCAGCACGGTCTTACCTGATCCGCTCTCCGCGAGCTGGAGCACGCGAATCGCGCCGGCAGCTTCGGGCAGCACCACGAAGGTGCCGGCGTCGTCGGTCCAATCCGGCACCCGCCGGGTGTCCTGCATCCGGTCCCCAATCGTGCGGATGGTCGGCCGCTGGATCATGCCGACACCCTGCAGGGTCACCCGCTCCCGGCCTCCGCCGGCCTTGGGGCGGAGGCCGGGCACCGCGTGCGGTGCGACGATCGGCGTCCCGCCGGCGCGGGGGCGGAGGCTCCCCGTACGGGCGTCCAAGTGCAGCCCGAGCTTGCGGGCGGTGACGATATCGGCCGCCCGCTTGCGGGCGCTCTCGATGTGCTCCTGCGTGAGCACATCGGGGATCTTCCTTGTCCGCACCAGCTCCGCGATCTGCCGGCGGCGCCACGACCATGCCACCGGGAGCAGCAGCAGCCCGAGCAGGAAATTCAGCAGCAGCAGCGGCCACCAGCTCGACAGCAGCGCGAGCGGCCACCCGTCGAGCTGCACGAACGCGCGAGCCTCGCCGCTGGCGATCCAGCGTGTGAGCGCGAGGCCTTCGGCCGCGAGCACGACCACGACCACCAGCACGGCAACGACGTTCACGACGGGGTGCCACTTGTGAGTCACCCAGAACCACTGCCGGCGCGCGACCCGGTTGCCGGTGAGCGAGGCCGCAAGCAGCGGGATCGCGAGCGGGAGGAACAGCAGCACGAGCGCGAGCATGACCACGAGCTGCACGATTCCGAACAGTGCTTCCGTGCCCGCGTCCGTCGACGGCTTCTGTTGTGTGTTTGTCTGGCTCATCAGTCTCGCCCTCCCCACGTCGGCAACGTCGGCGCCGAGGGCGCCGGCGCGCTCGTCTCTTCCTCGAGGTCTTGACCCGTACGTGTCAATTGCTCGAGCTGTTCGACCGGCGCCCAGAGGGCGTCGAGCTTTCCCACGATGTGGCCGCGCTCGTCGAGCGCGGGCACCGTCACGAGACGATCGCGCACGGCCGGGTGCAGCCACTTGTCGGCCTCACGCGCGACCGCGCGCATCGCTGCCGGTGTCCCCACATAGACCACCCGATCGACCCCCTCGGTGAGCCATCGGCCATGCCCGGAAAGGATGCTCTGGTAGCGCGGCAGCGTCTTCGCTGTCAGCTCGACCTCGACACGCTCGACGCGATCGCCACGGCGGGCGATCCCATCGGCGGCATGCTCTCTTGTCGACGCGGGCTGTCGGTCGCGGTCCCATGCGTACCCGGCGGCCATGAACCGCGCCGAGAGCGCGGCCACCGCGACCTCGTGTCGCGTGGTCGCGCGGAACAGATTCGGCGCCGCCCGACCCGACATCGCGTGCGTCAACCAGATCACCGAGCCATCCCGAAAAATCGGCCGCGCGCGCTCGATCAGCCCCGCCTCAACGCCTCGCGCGATCCACTGCTGAGCACGCCGCACCGACACCGGCTCGCCCCGCCCATCGGTCGCCGCAAGCACCCAGCGGACCGCCTCAGAATCAGCGATCCGCACCACCCGCAACCACTCGAAAATGCGCTCGTCCCTCGCCGTCAACTGCATCCCCGCCCCGCTTCCTTCCCTTAAATCTTTGTCTTTCCTTTGATCTTTTTAACTACCCATATTTGAAGTGCCCTTGTCCTGCTGTCCCCACCAGAACTTGCCAACCTCCTACCCGAAAGTGTACTTGTTGAGGGCGGGAGGTTGGCAAGCGTGTTAGCGTGGTGGGGACAGCAGGACAAGGGCAAACGAACCATTTTGGTTCGTTTACCTATTCGCTCTCGATGAATACTCAGGCGAATACCCGCAACGGCTTCGGTCGGCTCGGGTATTGCGCACGCATCGCGGCGATAGTCGCCTCGATCGCGTCACTCTCAGCCTCGATCTGAGCGCGTCGCGCTGCGTCAGCAGCGCGTGCGCTGAGTGCTTCTGCCATCCGTTCTCGACGCTCTCGGCCGACTCGCTCAAAGGGCGCCAGCTCGTCGGCTGGTACTGCGTTGCGCAGCAGCCAAGCCAGGTAGGCGAGGGGGTCTCGCTGGTCCCCGGGATCAGCAACTTGAACCCCTGAGGCACGCACGCTTTGGTCGATCCGATCGACGAGCTGCTGCACGGTCCAGCCGTGCTCCACGAGCTGCAACCGCTCGATGAGCGAACACAGCCGGCCGATGTGGACTCCTCGCACGAGCCACGGCATCCGATGCTGCAACCGCGCTGCAAGCTGCTGCACCGCGATCGCGCGCGGGGCGCCGGGCGCCGGCGCCTTGCTCCTCGTCGATGCTGGGCGTCGCGAAGCGGCGCCCTTCCGTGCGCGCGGTAGCGCGCGCGTTGGTGAGGACTTTAGAACGTGAGATACCTGCTCTCCTGACGGAGAGACAGGTAGGTGGACATTCTCCACAGCTTGAGGATTCTTCGGGGCGCGTCCCTGCATGACCGCGGCCGGCATCACCAGAGCCCTCGTCGACGCTGCGCGGACTTGCGTGCTGCCGTGCGCTCGGCGTGCCTGCTCGCGCTCACCGGTCGTCAGATACCGGCCCTCGGCGACGGTGACGGCCAGCCCCATCGCTTCCAGCAGATGCCGCGCTCGCTGGACTGTCTTCCAGCTCATCCCGAGCTGCGCGGCGACTGTCTCATGAGCGGTCGTGACACCGCGGCCGGTGGTGCGGTCGGCCGACGAGCGGTCGGCGTACGCGACGCGCAGCAGCGTGTCAGGCGCCACCCGCGCAGCCTTGCGCAGCTCTTCCCCCACCGGGGTGCGCAGTACGTCCATCACAGCGTCGAACCACGCCTCGGCGGACCACCAGGCCGGCAGCTCGGCGTACGCGCCTGTGGGCGCGGGGAGCGACCACGAGCCGCGTCGCTCGCGCGACACGCGGTCGGCGCTCGCGCTCGATCTATGGCGATGAGGGCGTGCGTGAGCTAACCTATGCACATACCGGCCTTTCCTGAGGGTGGGTACAACGAAGCCCCGCTTCTAGGAGCGGTTCTTCCTCACATCGCCTGCATCTGTTCCGGTCGCCAAACTTCGACAGATACGGCAAGAGCTTCGAGGCCCGCCCCTGGCGGGCCTCAACTCGTTACGCGGCGTCTATAGGCAGCACCCCGTCCTCCGCGTTAGGGTCGGCCGGTAGCCACGTCGGGCGCCCCGTGTGGTCAAGCTCGATGTTCTCGACCATCAGGTCGAAGAGCGCACCCCCGGACATTCCGACGTGCGCCGCGAGCTGGTTGAACCGGTCACGGTTGGACTTCTCAATCTCCCACCCAGCGGTCACCGGGGACACGCGAGAGTTACGGGGGAGTCGAGGCGCCATGCCCCGACCATAGCGCTAGCGGTGCCCCTGCTCTAGCGACACGCCGCTAGCACTAGCGTCTGCGAACCTCCCGATTCGTGACACGTACGTGTCAACAGCTCGAGCGGAGCGCGTACGCGCGCCGGGGGAGCCGAAGGCACGTTGCGTCCCGCTCCACGCGCGTCAAGGGTGCTGCACAGATTCCTGCGGAATCCCAGCAGAGCTGGCCCCTGACCCGCCCTCCACGGCCCGCAGGGTGGCGGGTATCAGCCGATGGCGATGCATCGGCTGATGGGCCGACAACTGCGGAGAGGATGACGAGCGATGAGCGTTCAGGCAACGGTGTACGGGGCAGAGGGATGCTGGAAATGCACGAACACGTGCACGGCCCTGCGGCTTGCCGGCATCCCGTTCGAGGTCGTAGACGTCCATGACGCCGGCCTCGTCGACGAGCTGCGGGAGCGGGGCGTGCGAGAGCTGCCCCTAGTCACGACCTCAACGGGGGAGAGTTGGGTGGGTCTGCGTGTCGACCGGATCGTAGAACTGCGGCGGGCCGGCATCGAGCAAGCTCACGCCGACTAGCCACTGCGAGAAACGTTCCGTCTCCGCGATCGCTTGGCCTAGATCCTCGAACTGACCAACGACGATCACGTGCTCCCTGCCGGCGATCGTGGCGTGCACAGTGGCGTGACAGGTGGGCACGCAGTCCTCGACGAACGCGCGCCACCTGTTGTCGACGATGACGCCCTCAACTCGTTCGATCTGGTCTGTGTCGATGTACTCAACGGGGCCAGGGATCGGCACGTCATGGGGGTCTGTCGTAGTGCTCAACGCAAGCGGAAGGAGGCGGGTCATGGTGCCAGCTTCGCTGCGGACGCTCACCTCCACGCGCGGATCGCCCCGAGCTGTGGATAAGAGCATCGGGGGAGTGCGAGGGGGCCGCGGCCCCCTCACGTCATCAGCGCTGGGCGTCCATCGCTTCGAGCGCGATCTGTAGCGCGCGCTCCTCGCTCATCCCCACGACCCGGATGACGCCTCGCGACACCTTCACCGGACGCTTGGCGGGAGCACGGAGAACGGCCTGCAGTCGGCCGATTTCCTCGTCGCTCACGGGGTCGACGGGTGCCGTCCTGAAGCGCTCCCACTGCTCGCTGTACACCGGCGCGTCACGCTCTGCGATCGCACGACGGATCGTTACGTCGGATGGACGTTGGAAGTACCTGCGTGCGGCGGCGTAGTTCTCGGCGGTCTGCTCCCGCGTCGACCGGCTCACCCGTGCCGGCGGCAGGGCTTCCGCGGCGACCCGGCTGACCAAGACTCGTGGTGCGTTGAATCTCTTCATCTCTACCCCTCTCGTTTTCTTGCCGTGAAGGCACGAAGTGCCGAGCAGGGCAGAGCGACGGAGTGCAACCCGAAGGGCAGCGGGGGAGAGAATTTCGGCGCGATGTGAGGGAGCGCAGCGACCGCGTGCCGAAAATCTCGGCGGAGCCGGCGGCGCAGCCGCTTGCGCGTAGGCGCGGCGCCCGTACGATGCCGCAGGCTTCACGGCAAGAAAACGGGTGCCCGCAGGGCATCCCGAAGCTGCGGCCGCGCAGCGGCCGTCGACGAGGTGCACACGTGCACCTCAGCGCCGACTACCGGCGCTCGACCGCGTTAGCCCAGACCCAGACGTGCACAGGGTGGACGGTCCCTCGCGGAGTCCATCGCACGAGAACGGCGCGCGCTGTCCAGGCGATCGCCTCGGAGGCGATCGGCTGCGCTTCGACGAAAGCGACCTGATGTGGAACCCACGCTGTGACAGGGACTGGTGCGGGCGCATCGACACGTCGACCCGTCGCGCTCACTTGTTCGATCGTGAGGCTCACGGGGCGAGCTGCGCGGTCTGCGGTTCGACCGGCGCGCTCGACGTCGTGCTCGACGACCTGGTAGCGGCGGTTCTGACCCACCCCGCTAGAGTAGATCAAAAGTTCGAGAATTAGCCATTTCGGTTTCCCCGATAATAGTTATTATGTCCAATACTAGACAAGAGTAAATCCCCCTACTGACTCTCTTTCATGAGAGAGGCGATCCGGCCGACGTTGTAGGCATTACCGATCTGTAGACCTTTTCCCGGCCTCCCCGAATCGCAGTCTCCGCATCTACGAGACAAGTGCGCGCCAGGCCCTGCAAGCACACATCAACAGCACGTCGATGCGCGCGTAGGTGTCGGTTACTGGCCGATACCCGGGGTCAATGCCAACTGCGTGGCGACGCTGCCACCTTCGATAAGCGCTCCCAGGGCCGCGGTGGGCAGGATGTTGGTGACCAGGTTCTCCCACAGGGTGTGTTTGGTCGTCTTCTCGCCGCCGGCCGCTCTGAAAGCGGCGAAGAGACCTTGCACAGCTGCGCCGAAATCGAAGCTGGAGCCAATTGCATCGTCGTCGAGAGCGATCTGGATCTGGTGGAGCAGCCGCGAAATGAATACCCGCAACGGGTTAGACAGTTCTTGGTCCACCTCAAGGGCATCCCGGGCATCCGCCAGCACCTGGCGCAGCGTTTTCACGCGAGCGTCATCCAGCAGGAAGACTTTCCCCTCGAGATAGTTTCGGAACCCTTCAATCTGATCGAGGATCTGCTGACCGAAAGCCGCGTCTCCTGAGACATTCGTACCCCAGCCGTGCGGGAAGGCAGCGATCGGCCCCCACCAGGACGGGTACTGCCGACGGAAGAGGGCTACGTTCTTGTTATCGGCCTCCAGCTCTGTCAGCACCTCATCGATGCGGATGAGCGATCGTGCAGCGGTGGTGAGCGGTCGGATGCCTTCTTGGGTGTCGAAACTTACGAGCGCGGTTAAGG
>NZ_JAAGRY010000048.1 GCF_015707995.1 Microbacterium paulum | reverse complement strand
GCCGTGCACGGCGCCCTGCGCCTCGCGCGCGGCGCGCTTGCGCTGCGCGTTGGCGCCCTGGCTGCGGCCGCCGCCGTTCGAACCCTGGCCGCGGCTGGACTGCTCGGCCTTGGGCGCGGGTGCGACATACGGCGCCACCTGACCGACGAGCGCGGTGACCTCGGGCGAGGTGGCCGAGACCTTCACCGGGGTGACGGTGATGGCGGCCTTGCGCAGCAGGTCTTTGACGTCTTTCTCCTGGCCGGGCATGACGATCGTGACGACCGAGCCCTCGGCGCCGGCGCGGGCGGTGCGGCCCGAGCGGTGCAGGTACGCCTTGTGCTCCATGGGCGGGTCGACGTGGATGACCAGCTCGACGTCGTCGACGTGCACGCCGCGCGCGGCGACGTCGGTCGCGACGAGCACCTTCGCGGCGCCCGACGCGAAAGCGGCGAGGTTCCGGTCACGCGCGGGCTGCGACAGGTTGCCGTGCAGGTCGACGGCGGGAATGCCCTGCGCCGTCAGCGCCTGCGCGAGCTTCTTGGCGTGGTGCTTCGTGCGCATGAAGAGGATGCGGCGCCCCGTGCCCGACGCGAGGGTGCGGACGAGCTCCTTCTTGGCATCCGCCCCTTCGGTGTAGAACACGTGGTGGGTCATCGCGGCGACCGGCGAGTTCGCCTCGTCGACCGAGTGCAGCACCTCGTTCTGCAGGAAGCGGTTCACGAGCTTGTCGACCCCGTTGTCGAGGGTCGCGCTGAACAGCAGGCGCTGACCGCCCTGCGGGGTCTTGTCGAGAATGCGGGTGACGACCGGGAGGAACCCCAGGTCGGCCATGTGGTCGGCCTCGTCGATGACGGTGATCTCCACGGCATCCAGCTTCACGAAGCCCTGCTTCATGAGGTCTTCGAGGCGGCCGGGGCAGGCGACGACGATGTCGACGCCGTCCTTCAGCGCCGCGACCTGGCGGTTCTGGCTCACGCCGCCGAAGATCGTGGTGGTCTTCAGCCCGTAAGCGGATGCCAGGGGCTCGAGCGTCGCGTTGATCTGCGTCGCGAGCTCGCGAGTGGGGGCCAGGACGAGACCGAGGATGCGACCGGCACGGCGCGAACCGCCCGCGAGCGCGCCGCCGAGGCGCGCGGCCATCGGGATCGAGAAGGCGAGGGTCTTGCCCGAGCCCGTCTTGCCGCGGCCGAGCACGTCGCGGCCGGCGAGGGTGTCGGGCAGGGTGTCGGACTGGATGGGGAACGGCTCGGTCTTGCCGTCCTTCGCGAGGACGTCGAGCAGGGGGGTGGGCACGCCGAGCGTGCGGAAAGTGATGTCAGACATGGGGATATTTCTGGGCACGATGCCCGGATCGGTGGCCTCTGCGGGATATGCGCACAGGGTCGCCGTATGGGGAATGTCAGCCGGCATCCGGTCGGACCGGGCGGCGAGGGAAGCGCTCTACGACGCAAGCGCGCCGGAATCGGCGCGACAAGAACCTTCAGTCTAGCAGTCCCCTCCCGACAGGCCCCGCGTCAGTGGCCGAAGCGGTCGGTGGCGGCACGCAGGGCGCGGGCGATACCGGGCTCGCCGGCCGCGTGACCGGCGTCGGGCACGACGACGAACTCGGCTTCGGGCCACGCGCGGTGCAGGTCCCACGCCGTCATCATGGGCGTGCAGACGTCGTAGCGGCCCTGCACGATGACCGCGGGGATGCCCCGGATCGCGGCGACGTCGTCGATCAGCTGCCCCTCGCGCATCCATCCGCCGTGCATGAAGTAGTGGTTCTCGATGCGGGCGAAAGCGACGGCGGCGTCGGCCTCGGTCATCGAGCCGACGAGCTCGGGATCGGGCAGGAGCGTGAGGGTGGATGCCTCCCACGTCGTCCACGCGAGCGCGGCGGGCCTGTGCACGTCGGGGTCGGGGTCGGTGAGCCGGCGGTGGTACGCCTCGATCAGCCGCGAGCGCTCGAGCACGGGGATCGGGGCGAGGTAGTCCTCCCACAGGTCGGGGAAGATCGCCGACGCGCCGCCCTCGTAGAACCACTCCAGCTCATGCCGGCGCAGCGTGAAGATGCCCCGCAGCACGATCTCGCTCACGGCCGACGGGTTCGACTGCGCGTACGCGAGGGCGAGGGCCGAGCCCCACGACCCGCCGAACACCTGCCACTGCTCGATGGCGAGGTTCTTGCGCAGCAGCTCGATATCGGCGACGAGGTGCCACGTGGTGTTGTAGCGCAGGTCGGCATCGGGTGCGCTCACGTGCGGGGTCGACTTGCCGCATCCGCGCTGATCGAAGAGCACGATGCGGTAGATCTCGGGGTCGAAGAAGCGACGGTGCCACGCGGACGTGCCCGCGCCGGGACCGCCGTGCAGGAACACGACGGGCTTTCCCTCGGGATTGCCCGACTGCTCCCAGTAGACGCGCTGGCCGTCGCCCGCGAGCAGGAACCCGGTCTCGTAGGGCTCGATGGGCGGATAGAGGATGTCGTCGAGGTGCGCGGGTCCCGCCGAGCCGTTCACAGGTCCTTCCCGACCGAGAAGGTGTCGCACGCGCGCCAGGTTCCTTGGAGCCCCTCGGTGAACCAGCGCTTGCGCTGCTCGCTCGATCCGTGCGTCCAGCTCTCGGGATTCACCCGCCCCGACTGGGCCTGGATGTGGTCGTCGCCGACGGCAGCCGCGGCGGCGAGCGCGTCGTCGATCTGCGCGTCGGTCGGCGGCTGCAGGTAAGGGACCCCGTTCTCGTCCTTCTGCTGCGCGGCCCCTGCGACCCACGCCCCGGCGAAGCAGTCGGCCTGCAGCTCGGAGCGCACGCCGTTGCTGTACGGACCGGTGCCGTTCGAGGGGTATCGGTCGAAGATGCCGGTGATCTGCTGGATGTGATGCCCGTACTCGTGCGCGAGCACGTAGAGCTGCGCGAGCGGCCCGGCCTCATCGCCGAACTGTTGCTCGAGGACGTCGAAGAACGTCGGGTCGATGTAGACGGTCTCCTCCGGCGGGCAGTAGAAGGGCCCGGTCGCGTTCGACGCGGTGCCGCAGGAGGTCGGCGTCGACCCGTCGACGATGATCAGCTGCGGCTCACGATAGTCCTGCACCTCGCTCGCCCAGTAGGTATTGATCGACTTCGACCCGCCGGCGAGACGGCAGTCGACGCGCGCGTTGGCGTCTGCCCCGGTCTGGCATTCGGTGATCTCGGTCTCGGGCCCCGCCTGCGTCGAGCCGCCGCCGAGACCGCCGAGCAGGCTCGAGAAATCGGCCCCGGTGAAGATCTGCAGCAGGATCACCGCGATGGCCCCGAGACCGCCGACGCCTCCGGCGATCGCCCCACCTCCGGGGCCCCGGCGCTTGGCGCCGCTGCCGCTCACATCGGCGTTGCTGTTGAACGTCATGGGCACACCGTATCGCGAAGACCCGGCGCACCCCAGATCAGGCGTCGGTTCGCCTCGCCCCGGCCCGTGCGCGGCCGTAGGCTCGAACCATGGATGCCACCACCATCACCGTCACCGGCGCGGGCGGCCAGATCGGCTACGCGCTGCTGTTCCGCATCGCCTCGGGTGCACTCCTCGGAGACGACCACCCGGTGCGGCTGCGGCTGCTCGAGATCCCGCAGGGGCTGAAGTCGGCCGAGGGCGCCGCGCTCGAGCTGCAGGACTGCGCGTTCCCGCTCCTGCAGAGCGTCGAGATCACCGACGACGCCCGCACCGCGTTCGACGGCGCGAACCTCGCGATGCTCGTGGGCGCACGCCCGCGCACCGCCGGCATGGAGCGCTCCGACCTGCTCGCCGCGAACGCCGGCATCTTCGGCCCGCAGGGTGCGGCGCTGAACGAGGTCGCGGCCGACGACGTGCGCGTGGTCGTCGTGGGGAACCCGGCCAACACGAACGCGCTGATCGCCGCGGCGTCCGCCCCCGACATCCCCGGCGATCGCTTTGCCGCACTCACCCGCCTCGATCACGACCGCGCCGTGGCGCAGTTCGCGCAGGCGACGGATGCCCCGGTGTCGGACATTCAGGGCGTGACGATCTGGGGCAACCACTCCGCGACGCAGTTCCCCGACGTCGATCACGCGACGATCGCCGGCCGCGCCGCGCGCGAGGTGCTCGCCGAGCGCCTGGGCGGTGACGACGCGGCCGAAACCTGGCTCGACGACGAGTTCGTGCCCCGTGTCGCGAAGCGCGGCGCCGAGATCATCTCGGTGCGCGGTTCGTCGTCGGCGGCATCCGCTGCGAACGCCGCACTGTCGCACCTGCGCAGCAGCGTGCTCGGAACCGGCGACGGCTGGACGAGCGCCGCCGTGCTCTCGCGCGGCGAATACGGGGTGCCCGAGGGGTTGTACTCGTCGTTCCCGGTCACGAGCGACGGCTCGGGCTACCGCATCGTCGAAGGCCTCGACCTCGACGCGCGCGCCCGCACACGCCTCGACGCCTCGGTCGCCGAGCTCGTCGCCGAGCGTGACGCCGTGCGCGCCCTGGGCCTTCTCTGACGACTCGGTCCTCTCTCACCCGGCGTTTTCTCTGACCCCCGACCCCCTCCCGCGGAGCTGACCGATGGACCTGCTGCTCGTCATCGTGATCGGCGTGATCGCCGTCGCCGTCGTGACGGCACTCGCCGAGCGGCTCGGCGTGGCGGGCCCGCTGCTGCTCGTGGCCCTCGGCCTCGCGATCGGGCTGCTGCCGTTCGTCGAGGTTCCCGAGATCGACCCCGAGCTGATCCTGGTGGGGGTGCTGCCGCCGCTGCTGTATGCGTCGGCGGTGCGGCTGCCGGCGATCGAGTTCCGCCGCGACCTCGCGCCGATCTCGGGGCTCGCGGTCGTGCTCGTGATCATCACGGCGCTCGTGCTGGGTTGGTTCTTCTCGCTCGTGCTGCCGGGGGTCGGGTTCGCGCTGGGGGTGGCGCTCGGCGCGATCATCAGTCCGACGGATGCCGTGGCCACCTCGATCGCGAAGAGGCTCGGCATCTCGCCGCGGGTGACCACGATGCTCGAGGGCGAGAGTCTGCTCAACGACGCGACCGCGCTCGTGCTGCTGCGCACCGCCCTGATCGCGGCGGTCGCGGGGACCTTCTCGTTCGGTTCGGCGGTGGGCGCCTTCGTCTGGGCGGTGTTCATCGCGATCGTGATCGGGGCCCTGGTCGGGTTCCTCACTCTGCGCCTGCGCGCGTGGGTGCGAAGCTCGGCCGCGAGCACGGCGATCGGTTTCACCGTGCCGTTCCTCGCCTACCTTCCCACCGAGCACCTCAACGGCTCGGGCCTGGTCGCCGCGGTGATCGCGGGGATCGTGTCGGGGCAGGGTGCCGCGCGCTGGTTCACGCCCGAACAGCGGCTCTCCGACCAGGTGAACTGGCGCACCGTCGAGTTGGTGCTCGAAGGCGGCATCTTCCTCATCATGGGTCTCGAGCTCGACCAGATCGTCTCGGCCGTGGCGGGGCGTCACGAGGGGCTCGGGCTGGCGACCACGGTGGCGCTGTGCGCCCTCGTGATCGTGTTGGTGGTGCGGGCCGTCTACGTCTCGCTGCTGCTGTGGGCCGGCCGCAAAAGCGCGAGCCGGATGGACCGGTCGCAGTTCGAGCGGATGGACGCGCGCCTCGATCAGATCTCTGAAAACGGATGGCCCGACCGCCCCGCGCCGCGCGGCAGAAGCCGGGTGAAGCCGTCGCCCGAACGCGCCGAACGGCGTCTCATGACCATGCGCGAGCGGGTGGCGCGTGCCCTCGCCGATTTCGACTACTACCAGTCGTCGCCGCTGGGGTGGAAGCACGGCACCGTCATCGTGTGGGCGGGCATGCGCGGCGTCGTCACGCTCGCCGCCGCCCAGACGATCCCGCGCAGCGTCGAAGACCGCCCGGTGCTCATCTACATCGCCTTCGTCGTCGCGCTCGTGAGTCTCATGCTGCAGGGGTTCACGTTGCCGTGGTTGTCTAACCGTCTGAAGCTCGACGCGCCCGGCGAGGGTGCCGACGACGCCGCCGAACAGGAACGCCTCGCCGGCGAGCTGCGCGAGGCCGCGGCATCCGCCCTCACCGCCGCCGACCTGCGGCGGCGCGACGGCAGCCCGTTCGAGCCCGAGCTGATCGAACGGATGGCCCTGCGCTACGCCGCGCCGGCGACGCAGGAGACCACCGCGTTCGAGCAGGACATGCTCGAACTTCGCCTCGCCCTGAACGTGGCGATGCGGGGGCGGCTGACGAAGCTCAGCTCGGGCGGCGCCTTCAGCACGCGCACCCTGCGTCGCACGCTCGCCGAGCTCGATGCCGATCAGTTGAGCCTCGAGCTGCGGCTGAGCGGCAACGAATAGGCGGCACGCACCCCGTCGACCTGTGAGAATGAGAGCCCGACGAAGGAGCGACATGACCGACCAGACGGATGCCACGGGCCGCGCCCCGGCAGACTATGCCGAGTCCATCGCGCTCCCGGCGGTCACGTCGGCCGTACCGGTGATCGTCTCGGGCACCGACTGGTGGGCGGCCCGGCCCGCGGGCTCGCGCCTGGTCGGACTCGTCGTCGCCCGCGACGACCTGCCCTCGGTGATCGCTCAGCGCGATGCGCTGGCCGATTTCGGCGTGCCGATCGAGGGGTTCCGGCACCCGGCGCCCGAGACCGGGGAGAGCTGGTCGGAGCGTCTGACGCGCCTGTTCGGACGCCTCGTCGAGGGTGATGTCGTGGTGGTCGCCGACAAGCACGCCCTCGGCCGCACCCTCGACGAAGAGACCCACGCGATCGGGGAGCTCCGCCGCCGCGGCATCATCGTAAAGGTGCTGAGCCCCTCGCGCGCGTGACGTCGGCGTGGCGCTGCGATCAGCCGCTGACCGGTTCGCTCCACGACGACGCGGCCACGATCGCGTCGAAGAAGCGCAGCATCGCGTGCGGGATGTCACCCAACGGCGTCGTCATGTTCACGAGCGCGACCTGCTTGCGACCCGGCACGGTGTACCAGTAGCGCGCGACGAGGCGATTCTGTGTCACCGTGCTCCCGTCCTCCTCGATGAGCTGCGCGGTGACGGAATGCAGTCGCAGCACGGCAGATCCTGCGGCATCCGTCCGAGTCGCCGTCTCGAGGTCGCGCTCAGCGGTATGCGGAAGGCTCGCGGTGAAGGCTCGCATCACGGCCTCGGGCGCCGTCCCCACGGTGGGAGTGACCTCGACGGGAGTGTGCACGCTGATCGCGACCGGGGTTGGAACACCGGGGGCGATCTCTCGGCACATCAGCAGAAGGTGGGCGGATGCCTCGCGCGCCGCCGCGCTCGCATCGTCGAGTCCGCTCTGCACCCGTCGGCGAAGCGCGGCCGCATCGTCCGCCGGCCCGATGATCTCGCGGGCGATTCGGGCGCTGTGGGCGTGCGCGGTGTCGGCGTCACGGGGGTCGAGAGCGACCCAGCTCCCGGGCAAGCGGAAGCGCAGGCTGGGCGCGGCAGCGGTCGTCACGGCCGGTGGATCACGAAGAGGCGGCGAGAGTGCGCACGTCATCTGCGCTCAGGTCGAGCACTTCTTCGGTGCCCGATCCAACCCCGAGGAGGCCGGCGACGCTGCCCATGATGTAGAGACTGTCGGTGATCGTCGCGGTGAGAGGATCGGAGAAGTCCTCGGGCGAGCCCTCCACTGCGATGAAGGTGAGGGGCTGATCGCTCAGGTCGGCGTCTGAGGCCGCGACAGCGGCAACGGCTCGAACGTCGCTGGCCACGCCCTCGGCCGACGGGTCTGCGACGAACAACCGGATGACGATCTTGTTCACCCAGGGTGCGCCGGGGTGCTGCACCTCGACGATCGCGCCGTTCACTCCGGCGCCCTGCACCACCCTGTCCGAGGCGCGCTCCACGTTCATCCCGCCACACCCCGTCATCGTCACTACCAGAATCGCACCGATCACGACCGCCGCCATGCAACGGCGCACCTCAACCACGGCTGTAAACCATCTCGTACACCTCTTCATGCGTACCGGACACGTCGTCGGCGAAAAAGATCTCATCTCCGCCGCGCACACCCGGGATGACATCGTCCGCCAGTTCACCGTACATGTCGGCATTGTGGATGCGACCGTCGATGGGGGCGTACTCTGCCAGTTCGGACCGGCGACGTCGTCCTCCGGGTCGTAGCCCACGAGTTCGAGGTGGTGCACCGGGTCCCAGATGTTGTTGACCTGCGTGACCCGGATCGACGGGTCCATGTCGGTCGCATGCTTGTCGACTGCCGAACCGGCGGTCACGACAGACTGCACCCGCCCTTCAAGGCGGGGATCGACGGCCTGCGCGCGCAGAAGGTCGCCCTCGCGCGCTGAGATGTCCCGAGGAAGCGAGGCGGAGCGCTGCTCGTAGTACTCCGCCGATGAGATTGCGCTGCGCGCGTCGCTCTGGATGGGCCGCAGGTCGGCAGCATACGTCTGGAGGGCCTGACCGGTCTTCCGGTAGCGGGTGCGGGCCTTGCTCAGCGAGCGGGCGACTTCGGAGGCGGTCTCGGCCAGGGCATCCGTCGACAGGCTGGTTTGGTCGTCGATCAGGCCGCGCAGCGCGGCGGTGGCTTGCTCGATCGCATCCGCGGCGGTCACGAGGTCGGCCGCACGGGTATCGAGCTGATCGGGTTTGCCGAGGAGGAGGTCTTCGTAGTCGGCCGAGATCGCGCTCATCGGGGAGCCCCCTCCGTGTTGTCTTGCGTCTCCGGGGAGGCTTCTTCGGCCTGACGCGCAAGCTCGTCATCGACCTCGCGCATCGTGTCGACGATCGCGTCGAGACCGTCACGCAGGAACTCGAGCTTCTCGATGAGCTTGCCCCGGTTGTAGTCCCAGTTGTCGGCGAAGTCGCGGACTTTCCTTTCGAGGCGGTACTCCCCCGTCAACGGGGCGACGTCGCCGAGGTGACGACGGCCTCACCGCGGGCGTCGTGAGGCCGCCGTCACTACGGATTACTGACCGAGCTGGCTCGCGAGCTGCTCGTCCGTCGACTGGAGGGCCTGAGCTGCCTTCTCGAGGAACGAGGCCATCCCCTCGATGCCCTGAACCGTCTTGGTCGCACCCGTCGTGAACTCGGTGTACGACGCGTCGAACGCACCCGACGCGCGCGTCGTGGTGAAGCCGTCCTGCACAAGCTGGGCAACGAGCTGACGCAGACGCTGCAGGTTCGCCTCGAGCTCGGACTGACCATCACGCAGACGCCCTGCGGCACTCTGCATCTGGTCGTAGGTGACATTCAGATTGGCCATGAGGGGCCCCCTTCATTCAGCCCGGCAGGTCGCCGGGAGGTCTGGTGTTGATTTCGAATCTAGGCAACGACGCCGCCACCGTCGATGGGGAGAACTACCCATGGCTCAGCGTCGCTCGACGCCCGCCTCCGCGGCCGCCCACGACGACGCGGCGACGATCGCGTCGAAGAAGCGCAGCATCGCGTGCGGGATTTCGCCGAGCGGGCTCGTCATGTGGACGAGGGTGACCTGTTTGGCATCCGGCACCGTGTACCAGTACCGGGCGTCGAGGCGGTTCTGCACGATCGACTCGCCGCCCTCCTCGATCTGCTGCGGCGTGATCGCATGCAGACGCAGCACGAGCGCGTCGGCGAGCTCGATGCGCTGTGCCGAGTCGAGATCAGGCTCAGAGGTGTGCGGCAGGCTCAGCTCGAACGCACGCATCACCTGCTCCGCACTCGTCCCGATCGACGGAGTGATCGTGATCGGCGCGTGCACGCTGAGAGAGATCGGCGTCGGCACCCCGGGCGCAACCTCGCGGCACAACAGCAAGACCTCGGCCGCCGCCGCACGCGCTGCGGTTGCCGCATCGCGCAAGCCGTCGCGCATGCGGCGCCGAATCACCGCAGCGTCGTCGGCGACGCCCACCGCATCACGGACGATCTCATCGATGCGCGCGTGGACGAGAGTCTCGTCGTCCGCATTCGGATCTAGGCGGTACCACTGGCCGGGAAGGCGGAATCGCAGGTTCGCCGTCGTCTTCGTCACTGTTCTACAGCGAGTCGTGATACGTCTGAAGCGCTGAGGCTCAGGGTGTCCTCAACACCCTTGCCGCCGACGATCTCACTCACAGAGCCCATCACGTCCGAAGCGGAGAGACGGTAGCTGCCGTCCGCGTACGCCTCTGGCTCGCCGACCACCGCAAAGAGCGTCAACGGCTTGCCCGAGAGATCGCCGTCGGCATCCGCAAAGACCGCGACACGTCGCACATCGTCGGCGACCGACCCGGGAGCGTCGTCGTCGATGAACATCCAGACGACGTACTTGTTGTTCCAGGGGGCATCCGGGTGCTGCACCTCGACGATCGCCCCATTCAGCTGTGCCGCCTCGGCCAGCCGCTGTGCCACATCCTGTTCATTCATTGAACCGCACCCCGTCATCAGTGTGATCACGGCGGCCATGCCGAGCATCGCGGCCGCCTTGCGAAACCTACCCACGCGTGTATCCCATTTCGTAAACCTGCTCGTACGTGCCCTCGACGTCGTCGGCGAAGAACACTTCGTCGCCCGGCCGGACAGCCGGGACCAGATCATCCGCCAGCTCGCCGTACATGTCCGCGTTGTGGATGCGCCAGTCGAACGGCGAGTAGACCTGCCAGTTGGAGCCGCGCTCGTCCTCGCCGTCGTCGTAGCCGACGAGCTCGAGGTGGTGAACGGGGTCAAGGATGTTGTTCACCTGCGTGACCCGCACCGACGGATCGATCTCGCTCGCATGCTTGTCGATCGCCGAACCCGCCGTGACGATCGACTCGACACGGCCGCTGATGCGCGGATCGGTCGAGATCTCTCCCGCCATCATGCCCCCCAGACTCCAGCCGGTCAGCAGGATCGGTGCGTCGTTCTCGAACACATCCGCCCGCTCCAGGGCATCCCAGACGGCTTTCTCATACTGGGTCTCCAGACCCGGGAACAGGGCGAGCATGGCGTCGGCGGAGAGATCGTTGAGCGCGCCGTCCGTGTTGAACGGGCTCCAGTTCTGAGTGCTCGGCAGCTGCACCCTGTAGCCGATGACGGCGCCGTCGGCATCGGTGATGGCGATCACCCGGATGACGGTCATCTCCTCACCGCCGCGACCGTCCTGACGCCCGACCTCCTCGAACAGGTCGCCATAGTCCTCGGACGTGTACTGGTCGTCGGAGTTCGCCGAGTCCGCGTCGGATGGGCGCTTGATCTGCGGGAAGTCCTTCGACTTGTCGATGATCGGGCCCTGGGGCGAGCGGAGACCGTCGCGGATGAGGAAGGTGAGCAGCAGCGCCCCGACCAGGAGCGCGGCGATGACGGCGAGCGCCACCCAGCCGATGGCGGCGACGATCACAGCGAGCACAATCGCCACAAGGACGATCAGAAGAATCACGATCACGATGGCGACCAGCACGGCCAGCACCTGCCCGATGAACTCGAGGATTCCCTTAAGAACGCTCGCTGCCCACTCGCCGATCCAACCCGCAGCCTGTTCCCAGAACTGATTCCAGTTGTCCCAGGCGGAGTCACGACCATCTTCGATCGCCGTCTCGATCGTGGAGATGGCGGTGTCAGCGATCGCCCAGATCTTCTCGCGCGCCGACTGCAGCGCCTGCCGCGCGTCGGCGAGCTCGGACTGGGCGTTCCCCTGCGCCTGACGCAGCCGCCACAGGTCGTCTTCGATCTGATCGATCTGCCACTGGGGTGCTTCGACGGCGTCGGCGCGCAGGAGGTCGCCTTCGCGCCTACGGATCTCGCCTGGCAGCGTGTACGTCTTTCCCTCGTAGTACTCCGCCGACGCCAGCGCCGCCTGGGCATCCTTCTGGATGGGACGCAGCGCGACAGCGAACGACTGCAGCGCCTGGCCGGTCGAGCGGTAGCGGCGACGGGCGCGGCTGAGCGAGCGTGCCACCTGCGACGCGGTCTCCGCGATCACGTCCGTGGACAGGCTCTCCTGCCCGTCGACGAGTGCGCGCAACGACTCGGTGGCGCGCTCGATCGCGTCGGCGGCCGTCACGAGGTCAGCCGCTCCGGATTCCAGCGGGTCAGGGCGCCCGGCGAAGACGTCCTCGAACTCTACGGAAAGGGCGCTCATCCTCCGTCGCCTCCATCGCCTTCGGATGTCTCGGTCTCAGGTGCGGCTTCCTGTGCGGCGCGCTCGAGTTCGGCGTCGACCTCCTCCATGGAGGTCACCACCGCCTCGAGCGCGTCGCGCAGGAACTCCAGCTGCTCCTGCAGCTTGCCGCGGTTGTAGTCCCAGTTGTCTGCGAAGTCGCGGACCTTGCCGCGCAGGCGATCCTCACCGGTGTAGCCGGAGATGTCCTCGCCGACACGGCCGGCCTCTTGGAAGGTCGTCAGGGACGTCGTGACGCGGACTTTCGCGAGCCTCAGATCACTGAGATCGAGCTGGAGGTCAGACATGGGACGACGGGGCCCTTACTGGCCGAGCTGGCTGGCGAGCTGCTCGTCGGTCGACTGGAGGGCCTGAGCTGCCTTCTCGAGGAACGAGGCCATGCCCTCGATGCCCTGAACCGTCTTGGTCGCACCCGTCGTGAACTCGGTGTACGACGCGTCGAACGCACCCGACGCGCGCGTCGTGGTGAAGCCGTCCTGCACGAGCTGCGCGACGAGCTGACGCAGACGCTGCAGGTTCGCCTCGAGCTCGGACTGACCATCACGCAGACGCCCCGCGGCACTCTGCATCTGGTCGTAGGTGACATTCAGATTGGCCATGAGGGGCCCCCTTCATTCAGCCCGGCGGAGATACCGGGAGGTCTGTTGTTGATTTCGAATCTAAACGGCACCACCGCATCGAGCCATGGGGAGAACTACCCATGCGCACTCGGCGCGGCCGAAACGGTCGCGGGGGCGCCGACGAGCGGGAACTGGATGCGCACGGTCTTGCCGCGGTGGGCGAGGATGCCTCGGCCCACCGGCAACTCGCCGCGCACGAGCCGCGGGAACGGCGTCTTGAGCACAACCTCGCCGTCGAGCGTCTCGGGCTGCATCACGACACCGCGGCGCGCAGCCTTGATCTCGCCGAGCAGACCGAAGTTCGTCGACCACTCGCTGAGTTCGCCCAGCACGATGAAGAACACCTCGCCGCGGCCGGCGCGCTTGACGAGCGCCGAGAGGTTCATCTCGACGATCGACGTCGCGAACTCGCCGATCCCCTCGAGCACCACGATCGGCACGGCGCCACCCTCCGCCACCCGATCAGCGGCCTCGTCGGCCGCGCTGAGCACGGCCATCGCGGCCGATCCCGCCTCGGCGGTGCCGGCCCACGCCACGGCATCCATCAGCGGCGACCGCCGGTCGCCGAGGTAGAACGCGAGGGTGTCGGGGCGCGCCCGCAGCGTCTGCTGCGCGATCGCGGCGGCCGCGTTCGAGCGGCCGGCGCCGGGCGTGCCGGCGACGATGAAGGTGCCGACCGGTTCGATGCCGTAGGGCCCGAGGTCGAGGTCGGAGAGCCCGATCGCGACCCCCGCAGCCGTCGTCGCGGGCAGCGCCTCGACGGTGTATTCGGTCGGCAGAGAACGGATGCCGGGGGCGGGCGTCGTGCCCCGGCGCAGCATGGCCTCGGCCATGCGCAGCACCGCCGTCGACTGCTCCTTCGTCGAGGGCGTGCCCCCGATCACGGCGATCTGCGCCTCGTGGTCGTCGATGATCGCGCGGCCCGGCGCGGCGTCGGCGCCGAGGATGTCGCGCGGCATGCCGAGCAGGGCATATCCGTCTTCGTCGGCCATGCGCAGCACGATGCGGCGCTGGATCATGGCCTGCAGCGACGTAGGCACGCTCTGTCCGCGGTCGGCCGTGAGGGCGACATGGATGCCGAGGCCACGACCGTCGGTGAGCACCTGCTGCAGGGTTCGGTATGTGTCGGCGCGCCCCGGCACACCCTCGAACGCGTTCCGGAAGGCGGGGAACCCGTCGACGAGCAGCAGGATGCGCGGCTCGTCGGGCTTGCCGGCGAGGGCGCGGTATTCGGTCAGGGTCGACGCGCCCGCGGCGGCGTACGCGTCGCCGCGTCGGTCGAGCTCTGCGCGCAGCACGCCGAACAGGCGCTCGATGCGCTCGGTGTCGTCGCCCGAGATCACCGCACCCACGTGCGGCAGGGGCTCGAGCATCCGCAGCCCGCCGGTCGCGGCGTCGAGGCCGTAGACGTGCACGGGGCCGCCGCGCGGAGTGATACCGGCCGAGACGGCGAGGGTGCGGAGCGCCACCGACTTGCCCGAGCCGCCGGTGCCGAAGATCGCGAGGTGACCCTCGCTGTCGGGCTCGAAGAAGAACGGCACCTGGTCTTGCCGCTCGGGCACGTCGACGACGCCGAGAACGAGGCGCGCGTCGGAGCGCTGCGAGAGCTTGGTCTGATCGAACGTCGTGGCCAGCTCGTCGAGCCACGGCCGCCGCGGAGGCGCGATGCGGGCGAGCTCTGCCGCATCGCCGAAGCGCGCGACGAGCAGCTGCTGATCGTTGGGGCCGAGGTCTTCGGTCTCGTCAGAGGCCTCGCCGGTCTGCGGCTTCTCCCACGCGGGGGCGTCGCCGAGGCGGAACGGACGGATCTCGACCGCGGCCTCGGGCTCGGCGCGCAGGCTCCAGCCACCCGAATACGCCGACTGGAAGAGGGTCATGCGCCCTGGGCCCGTCTTGGCGATGCCGCGCCCCGGGATGCCGGGGTCGAACAGCGCCGCCTCTTTCGACCCGATGACGTCGTCGGAGTCGGTCTCATCGGCCATGCGCAGGGCGACCCGCAGGTTCGTGTTGGCGCGCAGGTTGTCTTTGATGACGCCGGCGGGGCGCTGCGTGGCCATGATGAGGTGGATGCCGAGGGACCGGCCGCGCTGGGCGATGTCGACGACCCCGTCGACGAACTCGGGCACCTCTTTGGCGAGCGCGGCGAACTCGTCGATGACGAGCACGAGCGCGGGCGGGGCATCCGGGTCGGCAGCCTTCTCGAGCTCGAGCAGGTCCTTCGCCTTCTTGCGGTTGAACAGGTGCTCGCGGTGGTGCAGCTCGGCGCGCAGGCTCGTGAGCGCGCGGCGCACGAGGTGCGGGCTGAGGTCGGTCACAAGGCCCACGCAGTGCGGCAGGCTGACGCAGTCGGCGAAGGCCGATCCGCCCTTGTAGTCGACGAAGAGGAACGTCACGCGTTCCGGGCTGTATTCGGCGGCCATGCCGAGCACCCACGCCTGCAGGAACTCGCTCTTGCCCGAGCCGGTGGTGCCGCCGACGAGGGCGTGCGGGCCCTGCTGGCGGAGGTCGAGGTGCAGGGCGCCCTGCGCGCCCTGACCGACGAGCGCGCGCAGCTTGGGCTGGTAGCCGGTGCCCGAGCGCGTCGAGCGGATCGACGCGTTCTGCGTCCAGCGGTCGATGACGGCGTCGGCGCTCGTGGCCATCTCGGTGCCGAGCAGCTGCAGCAGGGGGATGGTGCGGGGCACGTCGCCGGCGTCTTCGGCGACATCGCCGATGTCGGTGATGCGCGCGAGAGCCCGGGCGAACACGCCGAACCGCGCCACGTCGAGAGCTTCGACGCGCAGGGGCGCGATGACCGTGCCGAGCCGCACGAAGTGGGCGCTCGAGTCGCCCTCGGCGGGCAGCTCGACCCAGGTGCGGCACGCGGCGGGCAGATCGGCGGTGCGCGACACGGCCCACACCGGCACGATGCCGCTGCCGGCCGCGCGCTCGCTGAGCTGGATCAACCGACCACGGTCGACGGGGGCGTCGGGGGTGATGATCACGACGTATGCCGGCAGGGGCATCTCTTCGTTGCGCCCCTTCGACTCCCCCACCTCGGCCCCCGCCGCGGTCGCCGCGTCGGTGGCCTTCAGAGCGCGCAACCGCCGCAGCTGCTTCACGCGGGTGTCGACGAGCTCTTCGAGCTGAGCGAGCAGACGCGACGCGGTGGCCGCGTTGTCGGCGATCGGCGCCGTGCCGAGCGCGTCTTCGGCTGCCCACGTGTGGGGCAGCCATTTGAGGTCGGCGAGCGCCGCACGCGTGGCGGGGCCGACGAAAGCCACGATGTGCACGTCGGAGGGGGCGTGCAGGCCGGCGGCCTGGGCGAGCAGCGCACGGGCGGTGTCGCCGACGCGCGCGGTCGATCCCGCGATGCCGATCGCGCCGGCCTCGGCGAGCGACTCGAGAATCGGCACGTCGGCGACATCGCGGAACTGTTCGACCGTCTCGTCGAGCCGGTCGACGTACGACGGGATCGCCGCGTCGCGCTTGGTCGACTCGGCCACGGTGTTGCGGCTCGGGGCGGTGCCGTCGCCGAGTCGCACGTGCAGGAACGACCAGTGCTCGGGGCGGCGGGTCCACACCAGCGGGCCCGCCGTGAGTGCGTCGGCGCAGATCGGGTCGAGTTCGGGCACCTCGGCGCGGCGCACGGTGCGCTCGGTCTCGCGCTCGGTCTCGAGGCGCGTGCGCAGCCGGTCGAGCTGCTGCTCGAAGCGGTCTTTGTCGCGCTGCAGCTGCGCCTTGCCCTGCAGGCGGGTGGTCAGCCACGTGCCGAGCATGAGCAACGGTGATGCCGCGACGAAGACGAGCGCCATGGGGTTGCGCATCACCGCGAACAGCACCGCGCCCATGATGACGGGCGCGATCATCGCGAGCCACGGGAACATCTGCGGCGCGGGCGGCGCGGGCAGGTCGGTGCCCGGCAGCTCCTCGCCGAGGTACCGGGCTTCGACGCGGGGCGAACGCACGAACGGCACCTGACGCCAGGTCGAGGGGGCGGCCTCGGCATCCGTCGCCGCGACGATGCGCACGCGGGTGTCGCCGAGCACGGCGTCGATCTCGCCGTCTGACGCGGTGAGGTAGGTGACCGGCGCGCCGCCGACCAGAATGCCGTTGGCGGAGTTCAGGTCGACGAGCTCGACCCGGCCCTGACCGATCTCGAGCCGTGCGTGCCGCTTCGAGACGAGCGGGTCGTCGAGCACGACGTCGCACGCCGAGTCGCGGCCGATCACGATGACGCTGCGTTCGAGCGGCACTGTAGTCCCGGCTCCGGGGCCCGACACGATCGTGAGTTCGCCGACGCGCTGGCGCGACTGGTAACCGGCCGGCACGACCCGCACGGCCGAACCTGCGGCCAGTTGCACGTGGGCGATGCTGGCCGCCGCGTCGAGCACTTCTCCCGGGCCCTGCGCGATCGTGCCGAACGCCTCGAGGGTGAGCTCACCGGCCGCCTCGCCCGCGCCGCGCGGATCGACCGTCGCGAGCGTGTGCGCGAGGTCGCCGACCGTGGCGTCGCCGTCGGCGGTGATCACGATGTCTTCGGCGTCGGTGCCCGCGCCGGCAGCGGGGCGGACGAGCGTCGTACGCAGCTTCATTCGTGGTCCTTTCCGGCGGCGGGCCCCGCCGCGACTCCGTCGGCGTCGCCGCGCAGGGCCGGGTCGTCGAGCAGGGGCAGATCGTCGCGGGTGATCAGGCGCGACGCGACCGCATATTCGACGAGGCGCACGCGGCGGTTGGTGGCCGACGCGGCCACCCCGCCGCGCAGCCCCGGCACGCCCTGTCGGTCGAGCTTGTCGCACACGTTGTCGAGCTTGCGGTTGAAGCGGGTGAGGCTCCAGCCGAGCCGCTGCGCCGCGGCCGCCGAGGTCGGCAGTTCGCTCATGCCGGTGCCGTCGCGCCGCAGCACGGGCTCGGCGAGCGCCACGATGAGCACCTTCTGGCTGGGGGTCATCGGCACGGCGCCGATCGTGGACTCGCCGTCGATGAGCGCGTCGGGCCGCGTCTCGCGGAACGCGGGCTGCGCCGTGTGCACGGACAGCTCGTAGGTCGTGGGGCCGGCGCTGAAGACCACCGTCGTCACGCCGAACACGATCGGCAGCCGCGCGCCGGGTGCGAGCTGCGCCTGCACGCGGCCCTCGGCGTCGGTCACCGTCGCCGCCATGCGCGCCCCGATGTTGACGAGCCACCAGAGGCCCCCGGCCTCTTCGATCTGCAAGAAATGGCGGTGCAGGAACCGGTTGTCGTCGAGGGCGAGGTCGCCTTCGCGACCGATGGTGAACCGCGTGCCGGTGGGGATGGTGACGTACTCTCCGGCATACTCGACCGTGACGTCGCCCGGCGCAGCGCCGTCGGTGCCCGCACCGAGCGGCGGGACCGTGTCTTCGACGTCGGTCATGGCGTGCACTCCCGCTTCTCGGGGCCCGTCGTGCCGTCGGCGCGCAGGATCGTCACCGCGATGCACGTCGTGCCGCTCGGGTCGACGGGAACGCTCACGGTCGGCTCGGCCACGCGCGCGGCCTGGCCGTCGCCGGAGAGCGTGTACGGGTACCAGAGATAGCCGTCGCCGTCTTCGGGCTCGGGGTTCGTCCACGTGAACACTGCCGCGCCACCCTGCACGCTGCCGGCCAGGTCGGTCACCGGCGGCACGACGCCCGCGATCGGGTCTTGCGGGCGAACGGATGCCGAGGGCGACGCCTCGGGTTCGGTCGAGCCGCCACCGAGCAGGGTCGCTGCCGCGGCGATGCCGCCCACCACGATGACGGCGGCACCGACCGAGGCGAGCGTGATCCGGAGGCCGCGGCGAGAGGGCGGCGCGGATGCCTCAGACTTCGGGGCCACGGTATCGACGCGCTCTTGCTCTGTGACACGCGACGAGCCGAGTGTGCCGGCGCCGCCGGTCGTCGTATCGAGCACTTCCTGCTCGCCGGCGAGGGGCGTTGCGGGCTGGCCTGCGGCCTCGCCGCGGGTGCCGGTGCCGGTGCCCCGGAGCACGGTGGTCGAGGCGTCGTCGAGGTCGCTCGGGGCGGAGAATCCGGGCGCGGGGGCCGTCGTCCCGTGGGCGGCCGTCGCGCCGGGCGCCCCGGGTGCGATCGAGACGGGTCCGCGCAGCAGTGTGCGGTCGTCGGAGTCGGCCGGGGCCGCCTGTCCCCCGGTGCCGGTCGTTCCCGCCGTGCCCGCGGTTCCCGTCGGTCCGGTCGTGGCATCCACACCGACGCGGTCGCGGCGGCGGGTGGGCCCTGCGGCGGGGTTCGTCTGCGGTTCGATGCTGACGATGCCGCGCACCCGCGTGAGCTCGCCGTCGGTGTCGCCGTCGTCTTCTTCGGCTGGCGCGTCGTCGAGGATGTCGATCGGGGTCACCGAGTGGGCGAGCTCGATCTGCACGCGCTGCAGGGCCCGCGCGAACGCGACCGCCGACTCGTACCGGTCGCCGGGGCGCTTGGCCATGGCGCGTTCGAGCGCGAGCTGGAGCGACACCGGGGCATCCGCCCGTTCGAGGCGCGGCACGGGTTGCGACTCGATGCGCTGGATGAGGTCGGCGCCGCCGTTGCGGCCCCCCGGCTGCTCGAACGGCGAGCGCCCGGCGAGCAGCGTGAAGACGGTGGCCCCGAGGGCGTAGACGTCGGTGGCGACACCCGAACCGGGCTGATCGCTGAACGACTCGGGCGGTGACCAGGGGATCGACATACCCGCGGACGACTCCTCGGCCTCGGCCGTGGTCGCGATGCCGAAGTCGGTCAGCGCGGGCCGGTTGTATTCCGTGACGAGAATGTTGGCCGGTTTGATGTCGCGGTGCAGGATGCCGGCGCGATGCGCGGTCTCGACCGCGGCGCCCACCTGCACGCCCACCCGGAGTGCCTCGGCGATCGAGAACGCGGAGGCCCGCGAGCGGATCTGCAGGTTGGGCTTCGGGCAGTACTCCATCACGAGGTAGGGCCGGCCGTCGTCGGAGACGCCGGCCTGGTAGATCGTGACGATCGCGGGGTGGGTCGACAGCATGGCCATGACGTTGGCCTCGGCGGTGAACTGCTCGACAGCGTCGCCGGCCATGCGGTCGGCGAGCATGACCTTGACCGCGACGCGGCGGCGCGGCAGGTGCTGTTCGTAGAGATAGACATCGGCGAAACCGCCCGAGCCGAGCACGTCGACATACGTGAAGCCGGCGAGCGCCGGGGGCGGCGCCGGTGGCCGCTTGCTGCTCACGAGAGCCCCTCGAAGGTCACGGTGACGCCGTCGCCGAGGTCGAGCACGTCGCCCGTGACGACCATCGTCGGCTCGTTCGGGTGCAGGCGCACCGGATCGCCGCCGACGCGCAGCAACACGGTGCCGTTCGTCGTGTCGAGGTCGGTCACGAGCACGTGCTCGCCCTCGGCACGGATCTCGACGTGGCTGCGCGAGATGTCTTGCTCGGGGCTGTCGACCGCAACGAGCGTCGGCAGCTCAGACCCCGACGTGCGGGTCGACTTGGGTCGGCGGCCGATCACGACGGGACGCTCGAGCTCGACCACGCGGCCCGTCGACAGGACGATGCGGCCCCGGGCCGGTCGGCGCGGCGGCACGTTGTCAGTGGACTCGTAGTGCTCGTGCGCGGCGGATTCGGGCACGACAGGCGCGGGGTGGCCGGACTCGGCAGCGCGGAGCGCCCGCGCCTCGGCGACCGAGATGGTGGCGCCGTCGTGGTCGCCCAGGTCGGCGGATGCCACCGGTGCGGCAGGTTGCGGGGTCGGTGGTGTCACGGCGGGGGCGATGGATGCCGAGGCATCCGGGTGCCCGTCGACACTGATCGTCGAGGCCGGGGCTGTCGCCGGCGCCGCCTCGCCGTCGTCATCGATGGCCGTGATGACCGCCGCAGCGGTGATCGGCCGAGCCACGGTCTCGCCCCACAGCAGGTCGTACTCGTCGACCGCGGCCGGGGGTGCGTCGGCGGCGTCGGTCTTCTCAGGCAGCCACGTGTCGGCCGAGGTCTCGACTGGCGCGCGCGGCGCGTCGAGGGGGGCGGCAGGAGCTTCGAGAGTCTCTGCGGAGGGCGGCACCGAGGCATCCACCACCGCACCGCCCGCCGTCACAACCGCGGAGATCTGCACATCAGCGGATGCCACGTCGGCGCGCCGGTCCGCAGAACCGCCGATCTCCGCAGCAGCGCCACCGGCCGAAACGCCACCGGCTACAGCGCCACCCGCCACAACGCCACCCGCGACGCGCACGACCACGAGGTCGGCCGGAGCCACGCCCGACCGCAGGGGCACAGCGGCCTCTTCGGCGGCGACGCCCGTCGGGGTCACCGTCACGCGCGTCGCACCCGCGACGAAGCGCTCGGCCCAGGTCGCGACGTTCTCGCCGGAGATCGAGACCGCACCCGCACCCGCACCCGCGGCATCCACGATCACGTCGAGCGCGCCGCGCACGGCGATGCGCACGCCACCCGCCTCGACCACGACGAGCGCGAACGGCGGGATGGCGGTCAGCGAGGTGCCGAACGCGCCGGTCAGGGCGTCGAGCACGGCGCCGATCCCGCCGTCGCCGAGACGGCGCCACACCGCATCGGCCGTCTGCGCGGTGACGCTCGGCGCGAGCACGGCGAGCGCCGCGTCTTCGACGGCGATCCACCAGCCCGTGTCGCCGGATGCCGGGCGGTACTGCACCTGCGCGCGGCTCTGCTGCCTCTCGGTCACCATCAGCTTTCTCCCCTCGACCCGCCGCGGGGTCGCGTGTCGCCGTCGGCCTCGGATCGCCGGGCGCCGGCGGGCGCCGTGTCGAACAGGTCGTCGGTGCCGCTGACGGACACCGCGTCGACCACGATCGCGGTCACGTTGTCGCGCCCGCCGTGCAGCAGCGCCTCGTGGATGAGCCTCGTCGCCGCCTGCTGCGGGTCGGGCTCGCTCTCGAGGATGTCGCGCAACCGCACGGCGTCGAGCTCGCCCGAGAGCCCGTCGGAGCACACGAGCATGCGGTCGCCCGGCTCGGCGGGCACCATCCAATAGTCGGCCTGCCCGTCGCTGCCGGCGCCGATCGCGCGCGTGATCTCGTTGCGACGGCTGTCGGTGCCGGCGTCGGCCCCCGTGAGCACACCGGCATCGATGAGCTCTTGCACGACCGAGTGGTCGACGCTGATCTGCTCGAGCAAGCCGTTCGCGAACCGGTAGGTGCGCGAGTCGCCGACGTTCACGGTCAGCCAGTATCCGACGCCGCCGACCTCGGCGACGACGACGCCGGTGAGCGTCGTGCCCGCCGCCCGGCCGTCGCTCGCGATCGCCTCGACGCGGGCGCGGGCCCGCCGCAGGGCCGCGCGCATCTCGTCGATGCCGAGGCTCTGGGCACCCACGAGCCGCGCGAACTCGGCCACCACGGCCGCACTCGCGCGATCGCCCGCGTCGTGCCCGCCCATGCCGTCGGCGACGAGGAACAGCGGGGCGTCGGCGAGGAACGCGTCTTCGTTGACGCGCCGGCGCAGGCCCGTGTCGCTCGCGGCGCCCACGCGCACGACGATCGGCGCCTCGCTCACAAGGCCACCTCGATCGTCAGCCGGCGGTCGCCGAACTCGAGCACGTCGCCCATCCGCACGCGCGTGCGCTCACCGGGAACGACCGCCTCGCTCTGCGCGCCGCGACGGATGACCACACCGTTGGTCGAGTGCCGGTCGATGACCCACAGCGACCTATCGTCGCCCGGCACGAGCTCGAAGTGGGTCTTCGACAGCGAGAGGGTCTCGTCGCGCACCGGCGAGACCATCGCCCCCGTCTCGGGAGCGGGGTTGCGGCCGAACAGCGTGCGTCCGTAGAGCGCCTGGCGCGCGCCGTCGTCCCAGACGAGTCTCGCGACCGGGCGTTCGCCGGTCGAGAGCCGGGTCTGTTCGAGCGGGTCGTCGATCACGCCGGTCGCGCCCGGCACGGCGAAGGATGCCGAGGTCGCGGTCGCGCCGCCGGCGACGGGCACAGCGGCGGGCGCGGCAGCGGGCAAGGCGGCGGGAGCCGGGTCGACGGCCGGCGCCGGCGGAGCGTCGACGACGGGCGGACCCGGTGCGCGCTCGGGAGCCGGGGCGTCGTAGCGCTCCGGGTCGGTGATGCCGGGCACGAACGAGATCACTCCGCCCGCGGTCGCCGCGGGGCGGTGCTCCGCGGCAGAGCCGCCGGGCGTCCAGCCGACCAGGTCGGTGTCTTCGCCGCGCGGCAGGATCGGCGCCGCCGGCAGCACGGTGGGCACGGATGCCGAGGCCACCCGCCCCTGCGCTGCGGAGGGGTGCGAGGCATCCGTCGCCGCTTCGCCGAGCGACTCGGCGGCCGCACTCGCACCGGCGGACGCACCCGTCAAGCCGGGCAGGGCGACGACCGGGCCGCGGCCGGAGATGTCGGTCATGACGGTGCGGCTCGCCCGGTCGTGCCAGCCGCGGTGCCACACCGAACCGTCGAAGAGCGGCGAGAACAGCCCGACGACGATCACTCCGCCGAGCCACCACACGATGTTGCGCACGAGCGCGGTGACGAAGCCGAGCCGAGAGCCATCGCCCGCGCGCACCAGCCGCAGCCCGAGGGCGCGCATGCCGACCGACCCCGCCCCGCCCTGCATGAGTGTGTAGACGACGAACCAGGCGGCGAGCGCGACGAAAGCACCGGCGCTGGCCGCCCACAGCGGGAACGCCCCCTCGGTGGCGAGGGAGACCCCCGCGAGGATCCCGGCGACCGCGGACTGCAGGAGCAGGGCGATGGCGCCGTCGATGACGTACGCGCCGACGCGGCGGCCGAGCTGCGCGGGGCGGTGCTCCCCGGCGGCGACGCCGGCGGGGGTGCTCACGTCACGGGCATCCGTTGCGCTCATCGGTCTGCTCCGTTCTGCGGCGAGCCGCCCTTGCCTCCACGCATCCAGGCCGGAACCCACGCAGGTAGCGCCGCACCGACCGCACGGCGCACGTCGCGGAGCGACCCGCTGCGGCGCAGCGAGCGCAGGCTCAGCCGCGCACGAATGCGCTGCCACCGCGTCGTGGTGCCCTTCATCCCCCCGACGATATCGTCCACCTCGCGCCAGAACGCCTCGACCTCTTCGGGCGCGGGGTCGCCCGGGCCGTACACCTCGCGATCGGCGCGCGTCGCGAGCGCCGCCACCCGGGGTTCGTCGAACGCACTGCCGACGACCGCGGCGCTCTCGGCGCGGGTCGCGCCCACCGCGACCGGGGCACGCAGGTCGACGGCCGAGTCGACGAGCTCGTCCCACCCGCCCGAAATGCGGTCGGCGGTGCGCGCGGCACCGCGACGGCGGGCACGGCGGGTGCCCTTGATGACGCCCATCACGATGAACGGGGCGGCGAGCAGCGCGAGAATGCCGAGCGCGGTGCCGCCGTAGAGCAGCACCGGGCCGAGCCAGTCGATGCCGGCGTCGTGCTCGTCGTCTTGCTCGCGGTCTTCGGCGATCGCCGGGGGCAGGTCGGCGGGCTCCTGCGCGGGCGGTGGCGGCTGCAGCACCTGCGGTTTCGGGTTGGCGCGCGGCTTGGTCGTCTGGTCGTTCGGCTGGTTGTCTTCATCGGGCGTCGGATCGAACGGCACCCACCCGTAGCCCTCGAACGCGATCTCGACCCACGCGTGCAGGTTGTCGCCCGTCGCGGTGAACACCGATCCCTCTTGCGGGTTCTTGTCGTCGGCGTGCCACCCCATCACGACGCGCGCAGGCATGCCGAGCTGCGTCGCCATGAGCGCCATCGCGACGGCGTACTGCTCGTCGTCGCCGATCATCTGATCGCCGCCGAACAGCGACGTGATGCGGTTCGCGCCGTGCCCCGACAGCGACAGCGCGTCTCCCTCGAGCCCGTGGCTGAAGAACCCCTCGGTGTGCAGCCAGCTCTCCAGCGCCCGCGCGCGCTCGATGGGGGTCTCGGCGTCGGCCGTGGCGGCGGATGCCAGGTCGGCGATCTTCTCGGGAATGCCGGTCTGCTTGGGCATCTTCACCGGAGCGAACGGCACGTCGGCGAGCGCCGCGTCGCTCGGCACCGTGGCGACGACGGTCTGCAGCGTGTAGGCGTCGCCCGGTTCGAGACCGGCCGCGACGACGGCGGTGCCGGTCGCGTCGTTGAAGTGCGCCGTGCGGGCGAGCTCACCCGCGCGCGCACCGTCGAAGGTGAAGTCGCGGGGTGCGCCCACGTCGGGCAGCCACACGCCCGGCAGGTCGCCGATCTCGAACCGCACCGTCGTGGGCGTTCCCGTCGCCGCGGGCGACATGTTCGAGCGCACGGGCGTGAACGCGCTCGACGAGCCTGCCCCGTCGTCGGCCACGTTGTAGACGACGCCGTCGTAGGCATCCATCGTCGCGAGGCGCACCCGGCCGTCTTCGGGAAGCCCCGTGACGGTGAACAGGGTCGTGTCGGCGTCGTCGCGGATGAACCCGCGGTAGCCCTGCAGCGGGCTCGGGTAACGGTTGATGTCGAAGGGCGGGATGACGAAGTCGCGCAGGATGTAGCGCGGCACCGGCGGCGAGGCGACCGCCGCCGTCGCGATCCCCGCGCCCGCGGCGACGGCGAGCACGACGCCCGCCGCGACGAGCCGACGGGTGCGCGAGCTGCGCACCGACGCGGCATCGGACGTGCCCGCCGATTCGACGCGCACCGCGGCGCGGTCGCCGTCCCACGACTGGCGGAGCGACAGCCACAGGGCGGCGACGACCGCGAGGGCGATGCCCTCGACGAGCGGCGCGGCCGGCTGCGGTGTGCCGAGCAGGATGCTCGCGACGAGCACGGCGAGAGCGGGCAGCAGCGCCCACGCGGGGTGGCGCGCGCGCAGGGCGAGCGAGCCGGTGAGCACTCCCCCGACCAGAGTAAGGATGAACGGCACGATCAAGTGCCCGTCGGCGGCGGCGACGGGGGGCACGGTCGTGAGCAACTGCTTCCACGACGTGACGACGCCGAGTCCGAGCTGACGCAGCGTGTCGAGTGTCGGCACGACGCCCAGAACGGCGGTGTGCGGCAACGCGAGCGCGCCGCCGAACACGGCGTAGGCGAGCACCGTCGCGCCCGCGAGGGGCAGCACGCCCCAGCCCCACCGCGCACCGGCCCACGCCAGCGCGAGGCCGAGGGCGAGACCGCCGACGGCGGCGACGAGGTATTGCGGGCCGTCGAAGGTCGGCGCGAACCCGATCACCGTGACGGCGATCAGCAGCGCCGCAGCGGCGCGGGCGAGCGCGACGACCCGGGGCAGGCGCGCGGCCCCGTCGGGGCGCGACGCGCGCGCG